>JAUXGG010000289.1 GCA_030622265.1 Candidatus Eiseniibacteriota bacterium | reverse complement strand
GGAACCAGGCTCGAGAGCACCGTCTCGACATCCTCAACCAGACCGCCCTCACGTTCGTTCAGGTAGAGCCCGGTCGTGGTATGCATGGTGAAGACAAGCGCCAGGCCGTCACTTATGCCCGACCTGCCTACCACGTCTTCAACGCCGGAGGTTATGTCGATGATCTCCCTGTTCTTGTGGGTCACAACTTCTATGGTCTTCGTGTAAACCATAAGTCACCCCGAAATTGAAACAGCAGAATACGGCAGAGCGCCGTATCCTGCTGTTCATCTAAATACTTACTGCTAAACCATAGACTTGAAGTCTTTTCCCGGACGGAACTTCACTGACCTGCTCGGCTTGATCTTGATGGGCTCACCCGTCTGCGGGTTCCGACCCATCCGTCCCTTGCGCGAGACGACGGTGAAGCTGCCAAAACCAACAAGCTGAACGCCGCTCTTCTTGACATTCTTCTTAATGCCCTCGAGTGTGGCGTTCACTGCCAGCTCGGCACCACGCTTCGTTGACTTGGTGCGCTTGGCAACGTACTCGATAAGTTCTGCCTTGTTCATCTAATCACCTCGCTTTCCCAGTAAACTCGGGGCTTCCGCGCCTTTGCCGCCCCGGCTTGTTCTCGCCAATCCAGTAAATCCGGGGCTTACGGTAACATTGCGGCCCCGACCTGTCAACTAAAATCTGCGGAGACCCGCTATTTTATTGGTGCTCAGAACCCCAGGCTCATGGAGGTCCAGATAGACCGGCTCGTGCCGTCACCGATGTTCCGGATTCTATGCTGCTTGGTGGCGCTGAAATGAATCGAGTCACCCTGCTTCAGATTGAAAATCTCGTCGCCGACTTTGACCTCAAGGTTGCCGCGCAGCACACACCCACACTCATCACCCTCGTGAACATGGTCCGCGATATAGGCGTCTGAGCCGTTCGACGACTCCGCCTCCAGCAGGTAGAAATGGAGTTTTCCCCCCGGGATCCCGTTAGTCAGGGGCCTCATGACCACCCGGGGCTTTTCACACAGGATGACCGGGTCACGGTCCCCGCAGACTATGGAGATCTCAGGAATCTCGACTTCCTCCAGAAAGAAACTCATGCTCCGTTCCAGGGCTCTGGATATTTTGTCAAGAGCGTTAACGGTAGGCCAGGTGATGCCTCTCTCGATCTGGGAAATGTGAGTTGCCGAGACGCCCGACTTCCCTTCAACCTGCTTGAGCGTGCTCGACTGCCTGATGCGCTCTGCCCTTAATCGCTTGCCCAGTACTGCCTTACTTGGCATGGCGACCTCCTTGCTTGCCAGCCGTGCCCATGATCGCGGAGGCCTCATGGGGCCGGAAAGAGTGATGCAAGACTTCCCCGCTGAAGTCCTACAGCCCCGCTACTCTATCCTTAAGCTCCCTTGATACCTTGAAGACAGGAACCTTGCGTTCGGGAAGCGGTACTATCTCTCCCGTCCGTGGGTTTCGGGCGGCACGCGGTTTGCGAACTGCTACCTTGAACGTACCGAATCCCCTGATTTCAATGTGATTACCCTCTTTGAGGGCTCCCTTAACCGCAGCTATGAAGTGGGCGACGACTTCCGCCGTCTCCTTCCTGGTCAAACCTGTCTTGGAAGCAATTTCCTCGACTATGTCGGCTTTGGTCACACATCCTCCCGCTTCCGTATATCGCCTCAGTCACCGAATTTAGACCACTTCCAAATAACGTGTCAAGGAAAAACGTATCCCTGGCGCTTTATCATATAGGGGACAGACACCTATTTCTGGAATCAGAAATAGGTGTCTGTCCCCTATATGAGCATATTGCGCTTGCGGATGAACCACTCGAGGCCCAGAAGCATGACAAGAACAACAAAGGTGGGCAGCGTGAGTCTTAACCTCAACTCCTTGTATGACTTGGTGACGACCATGCCGGGGTTGAGGTCGGAGGCAAGCCGGTCGACCTCGCCGATGGCATATGAGGCGCCGCCGGTTGTCCTGGCCAGCTGCTTGAGCACGAGATCGTCTCCGTCAAAGCCGCTGTCCTCCAGGCCCCGCTCACCCACGGTGAACTCCACGCGCTCCTCAGCGTAGATCTCCCCGTCCACGGAAGCCCATAGGCGCGCTTCATAGCCGGCCGGCGGAAGAAAGTTAAGGCTGGCGAAATGGCTGCCGCCCCCGCGGTCCACCATCGTGAATTCTCTGACCACCTCTCCTGAGGCGCGGTCGGTGACTTCACCTTCGAGGATGGCTTGCTCGAGGGGCTTGAGGTTCTCATCGGTGACCTGAGCCGAGAGACCGGCCGGCTCACCCTGCGTATAGATGCTCCTTAAGCTCGATACGGCGAGGCGCTTTGCCTCCTCCCTTTCCGTGAGCCACCCAACCGAATTAACCAACAGCCGCGAGAAAGGCGAAGCCACGGCCCCGAAGCCTTTGGGGATAAAGTCCCATCTCCAGAGGTCGGAAGCCGAAAACGCGCCAATCCTGCCCCGCCCGAGCTTCAACACCGCAAACATGGGAACTCTGGCACCGTCCTTTACCGCCGAGATCAGCACCGTAGCCTCCTTGCGTGCCGCGCCCACCCCGTCGTCCACCGGTACCGGAGGAAGGTCGGGCCAGGAGAAAACAGCATCGGCCCCTTCGAGTCTCATGATCTCATGGCCGATTCCGGCCTCGGTCAAGGCCGGAGCGAAATGATGTTCCCCGCGCCTTCGCACGGCCGCTACGGTGAAGGGACTCAGCTCCTGTCCGGGCGCGGCTCCTCCGCCACCGCCGATGAGAAGAACGCCCCCTCCGTTCCAGGCGAAATCCCTGAGGCCCTGCCCCACGGCGCCTGAGGCCGCGTCTCCAAGGACCACCGCCACATCTAGGTCGGAGATAATCCCGGCCCAGCCGGATCTGCCTTCGAGCTTAAGTCCTCCGGATTCCTCCCCGGTAAACAGCGTCGCGACCTCGATATTGGGATCCGCCCTCAGATAGCGCCGGGAGAAAGCGAAATCCCACGAGGGACCGGATGCTATGAGCCCCACTCTTATCCTGCCCTTGATCACCTTGACTGAGAACGGGGCCGTGTTGTTCTCGGTCACCAGCTCATCTTCCATCGGCGAGAGGATGACTGAGAACTCATGAATACCGATCCCGCCGGCGGCAATGTCCATCGAGACCCGTGTCTTTGCGCCCGTGCCCGGCAGGACCACAGGCACCGTTGCAACAATTCCTGTTGAATCCCGGATGGCGAGTTCGGCCTCGAAGGCCTCGCTGTGGCTTCCGCTCATCACGATGCCGACCGTGACATCGCTATTCGCATAGGCCGATTCATTTACCTCGAGGCGGTCTAAGGATATGTCCGGAGTGGCGTCTTCAGCCGCCAGGGAGACAGTGTGAACGGGTGTCCTCTGCGAAGCCGAGAAATGAAGCACGTCCTCCCCGAAGTTGAAAGCCCCATCGCTCAAGACCACGAATGCAGACGGCTTCCCTCCCATCACCTCGGTTGCCGACTTCATCCCGCCGGCCAGATCGGTGCGGGAGCCTTCTGCTCGAAGGCCCTCAAGATCGTCCGGCCCGATTTCCACCGCCCGGTCCGAGAAGGTGAAGAACCTGATGTCGGCCCTCTCGGCGAGGGAGGCCGCCAGCCTTTCAGAGAGCGCGGCCCTTGCAAGAGAGAACTTGGCAGCGGCATCCGGGAGTGCCATGCTCCGGGAG
>JAUXGG010000247.1 GCA_030622265.1 Candidatus Eiseniibacteriota bacterium | reverse complement strand
TTGTTCGCTCACCATGCCTGGAGGCATGGCAGTTCAGATTGACGGCCGCCGGCAGCGACGCGATGTGGCACGGATATGTCTCTATGTGCACATCCAGGGCTGTAACTCTACCACCCAGTCCCTGCGGACCCACGCCGCTGTTGTTGATCCGCCTCAAGAGCTCCACTTCAATGTCGGCATAGAACGCATCGGGATGCCTCTCCCCAATGGGCCTCAAGAGAGATTTCTTGGCCAGGAAGGCGCACTTCTCGAAGGTCCCGCCGATTCCAACCCCGACAACGACCGGGGGGCACGGGTTTCCGCCCGAGGTTACCACCCGCTCCACCACGAAGTCCTTCACTCCCTCGATGCCGTCGGAGGGCTTGAGCATCTTGACCTCGCTCATGTTCTCACTTCCACCACCCTTGGGAGCGAACGTTACCTTGACCTTCTCACCGGGCACCATCGTCAGGTGAATCACCGGAGGCGTATTGTCTCCCGTGTTCTCTCTCTTGATCGGATCGGAGAGTATCGACTTCCTCAAGTATCCCTCCGTGTAGCCTCTGGCCACCCCGTCGGCGACAGCCTCGCTCAAGTCGCCCCCAACCAGATGAACATCCTGCCCCAGCTCGATGAAGACCACGGCGAAGCCGGTATCCTGACAGATCGGGATGCCTTCCTCGCGCGCAATCCTGGCGTTCTCCAGCACCATGGAAAGAATCTCTTTGCCGGTCTCCGATTCCTCGACGTCCAGCATCTTCTTGATGTAATCGACCTCCGCCTCACCAAGAATGCAGTTGGTCTCTATGGAAAGATCCCTGACCGCATCGCTGATGTCCTTTACGTTCACCTCTCTCATAAGGGGGTCCTCCGTTCGGGCTATTCCAAAAACACTAAAGCTCGTGATCAAGTACGACGATGCGCCCGCTTCCCATCTCGTCTTTCTCTATCTCTATCTCCGTGGCCCCGGGCCGCTCGATCTCTCCGGCAAGCGAAAGGAAATCCTCCACGGGTTTTATGGGGAAGCCGAGCGCCTCGGTCTTGAAATGCATGGGAATGGTAACAGCCGGGGAGAGCGTCCTCATTATGCCGAGCGCCTCCCTGGGGCCTATGGTGAAGAGGCCGCCCACGGGAGTAAGCAGGACGTCCACCTTGCCGATCGCGCCGATCTGGTCATCGGAGAGCTCGTGGCCCAGGTCGCCCAGATGACAGACCCTGATCGAGTCGATCTCGATCACATAGATGATGTTCCGGCCGCGGTCCTTGCCCTTGGTGGTATCGTGGTAAGTCTTGATGCCCTCGACCGAGATGCCCGAAGCATCGTGCTTGCCGGGAGTGGTAATGCACTCGAAACCCTCGGGCAGGCCGTCCAGGCAATAGTGATCCTCATGGGAGTGGCTCGAGGTCACAACCTGGACCGCTTCCGTGATGGGCTTGTATCCGACGGCACCTTCGTAGCTACCGCTCTCATAGGGATCGGTGAGCACCTTGATGCCGGAAGAGGATGTGAGGACGAAGGCTGAATGTCCGAGCCATCTGATCTTCACCGCTGACCTCCTATGGTTTCCGCACTGAACCTCACCGGGAAAAGAAAGCAACGAAGACGCGAAGTCGAGACAAGCAACATAACAGGAACGGATCGGACTACTTGTAGACGCTTACTCTTTTCTTGCTCTTCCCCTGCCGCTCGAAGGCAACCTTGCCGGCGATAAGAGCGAAAAGCGTGTTGTCCTTGCCCATCCCCACGTTCTCACCAGGAAGAAACCTGGTGCCCCGCTGGCGGACTATGATTGTACCGGCATTGATCTCTTGGCCTGAGTATCTCTTGACGCCGAGCCTCTGCGCGTTACTGTCCCGCCCGTTCCGGGAGCTTCCTACACCCTTCTTATGTGCCATCCTGGGAACCTCCTCAGGTGATTATCTCAGAGATCTTGACCTCTGTGAAAGGCTGCCTGTGACCGCGCTTCCTGCGGTAGAACTTCCTGCGCTTGTACTTGTAGACCAAGACCTTGTCGGCCTTGCCGTGCGCAATGACCTCCCCGACCACCTTGGCGCCCTCGACGGTGGGACAGCCCACCGCGAAATCCCCATTTGTCCTGACGGCAAAGACCCGGTCAAACGTGACCGATGATCCTACCTCGGCATCCATTCGAGGAATCCGCACATGCTCGTCGGGAGACACTCTAATCTGTTTACCACCTAGATCCACTACTGCATACATTATTACTCTCCAAGCTATATTCCACTGACTTCCTATCTAAACAACAATGCCCCTTATTGTCAAGCTCTTAAGGGGACAGACAGTATTAAAGGGGACAGACACCTATTTCGCAAAGCGAAATAGGTGTCTGTCCCCTTTAATACTGTCCCTATTTCCGCTAGCGGAAATAGGTGTCTGTCCCCCTTTTTTTATGGCTGCATGAGATGGGTGAGTTCCTCGCCCCTCCTGCTGGAGCGGACGACGAACTCCTCCCTTCTCAGGTTGGGATCGTCCTTGACGTCGATTTCCATCTTGAAGCGCTTCTCAAACCTGACGATCCGCATGGCGCTTTCCGAAAGCATGTGGAAAGCGGCCTCGGGATTCAGGTAAAGCTCTATACGCTTCTCCTTGGTGCGGCCTCTCAGTCTCTTAAGCGCCCTCTCAAGCCTCGTCTCAATCGACTGGAGCGACAAGACCCGGCCCGAGCCGCCGCAATCGGGGCAAGTCTCACTGAGCATCTGCCCCAGGCTGGGCCTGACCCTCTGGCGGGTCATCTCCACGAGCCCGATCTCGCTGACCCTCAAGGTCTTGGTGCGAGACCTGTCCCGTCTCAGCCCGCTCCTGAGCACATCGATGACCTTCTTCCGGTTTTCCTCGAGCTCCATGTCGATGAAGTCTATTACGATGATGCCCCCCAGGTCCCTGAGCCGCAGCTGCCTGGGTACCTCTCCCGCCGCGTTCAGGTTGGTCTTAAGGGCGGTCTCCTCCTGGTCCCTTGCCCCTCTGTACCTGCCCGTATTGACATCGATCGCGACCAAGGCCTCCGTATGGTCGATCGAGATGAAGCCACCCTTCTTGAGCGCGACTATCCGGCTGAGCATCTTCTCCGTGTCCTTTTCGATCTCATAGGCATCGAAGATCGGGGTGTCTTCATTGTAGAGATGAACCCGTGAGCGCAGCTCGGGAGCGAAGGACCTCAAGCTCGAGACGATCTCTCGGTACTCCTTCTTGGAGTCCACAATCACCGCCGTGACATCCTCCGTGAAGATGTCCCGGACCAGTCTTGTAATTATCTCCTTGTCCTTGTGAATAAGGCTCGGCGCCTTGACCTTCTGGGTCTTCTTGGCCTGGCGATTCCAGAGCCTGGTGAGGAACTTGATATCGGCCTGGAACTGCTTTCGCTCCATTCCCTCACCGGCGGTCCTCACGATCAGCCCCATGCCTTCCGGCTTCAAGGGCCCTACGATCGACTTGAGCCGCTGCCTCTCCTCCCGGTCATCGATCTTCCGGGACACGCCCACAAGATCGGCATTCGGCATGACGACCACATACCTGCCGGGAAGGGAGATCTGGCTGCTCACCCTGGGACCCTTGGTGCCTATGGGTTCCTTGGTGACCTGGACCAGGATCTCATCACCCTTCTTGAGCATCTTCTCTATGAGGAAGTCCTTGTCCTTGTTGGTTTCCGGCACGTATGATGACTCACCGCCTTCGAACCGGTCGTCGATAGACTCGAAATCCCTGATCTCATCGCCCATGTCCGAGACATGAAGAAAGGCGCTCTTCTCACAACCGATATCCAGAAATGCGGCCTGCATGCCGGGAAGAACCGCGGTCACCTTGGCCTTGTAGATATCACCCACCGAGAGCCTGTCACCCGATCTCTCGACCATCAACTCGACAAGATCTCCATCCTCGCGGATGCCTATCCGTGTCTCATTCGGTTCAACGTTAATAACTATTTCTTTTCTCACTTATCTAACCCCTCTCCGGCCCCCACCTGATACGGTGACTGCAAAGAGCCATCGCTCTCATGATAAAGGCCGGTCCTAGTAATGCTAAAGCAAATATTTGAGTCTTCCATTTCTTCTATTGATTCTATAGCTTCCTCAACTACCCTATCGGGTCTTATGGCCCCCTTGCCCA
>JAUXGG010000031.1 GCA_030622265.1 Candidatus Eiseniibacteriota bacterium | reverse complement strand
GATTCCATAATGACCCCATACTGGATCGCGGCCTGGGCGTCACCCCTCTTGACGGTATCACCCTCGGCAAGGAGATGTCTCATGACATCGCCTGTAAGCGGAGCCTTGACAATGTTTCCGCCGCCCGAGTAGGAAGCCGGTCCGGCCTCGGCGCTGGGAGCCGCCGCAGGCTTGACATCAGAGACGGCAACACCGCCGCCAGCTAAGTCCTGGACCGCGACATCGTATGTCGTGCCGTTGACGGTTACCTTGTAAGAGCCCTCGGAAGGCGCTTGGGCGGCAGCAACTGGAGCGGCCGCAGCGGGCTTTGCCTCGGCCTTAAGCTTGGGAGCAGGCTCTTCCTTCTTGAAACCATCTCTTATGTTCAGGAACTCGAGCCCGACCTCGGGGAAGAGAGCAAAGGTGACCACGTCCTCATCAGACTTGGGCTGGCGACCCAGCTTCTCAATGAGACCCTTCTTGTCTTTCTCAAACTCGGGCTTGATATCATCGGCCGGCCTGTGCGTGATGGGTTGCTGCCCGGTTTCCTTTATCACGCGCTCCACCAGGTCCTTCCTGACCTCTCCGGGAGCCTTGCCTTACTTGCCAAGGAGGTAGTTCTTGGTGTTCTCCGTGAGGACTTTGTAGCGCTCACCCTGGAGCACATTGATGACGGCCTGGGTCCCGATCACCTGGCTGGAGGGGGTAACCAGCGGCGGATAACCCATGTCCTTTCTTACCAGCACCGCCTCATCCAGGACCTCGTCGTAGCGGTCCGAAGCATTCTGGTTCCTGAGCTGGCTCGCCAGGTTTGAGAGCATGCCGCCCGGGATCTGAGCCTGGAGGATTTTGGTATCGACACCCGCAAGGCCGCTCTCGTGTTCGGCAAGTTCCTTCCTCACGCCCTTGAAGTGCTTGGCGATATCGATCAGGAGGTCGAGGTCGAGACCGGTGTCATAGGGTGTTCCCCTGAGGGCCGCCACCAGACTCTCGGTCGCTGGCTGAGAGGTGCCCATGGAAAGCGGGGAGAGAGCTGTGTCAATGATCGACGCCCCGGCCTCGATTCCCTTCAAGTACACCATCTCGCTCTGGCCGGTGGTGGCGTGACAATGGATGTGAATCGGAATGCCGATAGCCTTCTTGAGCGCGGTCACGAGCTCGAAGCATGCTCTTCGTCGGCATCCTTGTAGCGAGAAGTGACTGATGAGCGTCCCTTAAGATCGTGTCCATTATCTGGACTTTGTGGTTTGCACGTTTCAAGATTCACCTCTCCTTTCCAGGCTCTTTGAGGACATTCTATGCGCGTGAATTGCTGCACCTATTACTGCAACAATCTCTCTGGGTCTCTCGGCCGGGGCCACGACCATCTCAGCCTTGAATCTTGAAAGAAGATAAATCGTAAGGGCGAGCAGTGCGATGAAGCAGAAGACGATGGCCATACCGAGGACGGTAATCGCCAAACCGGTACCCATATTAGTGTCCATTTGGCTACGTCCCAAAATCGGCAAGAATTCTATCGGCTCGGTTGCCCCATGTGAACGGATTTGGCACTTTTGTATTGCATGGGGCGGCCTATCCAAATATGCTCTTGTCCGATGGGGAGGGAGAACATCATAAGAGATTCCAGAGTGGCCGGCAGGGTGCTGGCCTGCTGTCTGATCGGCCTGGCGCTGGCCTGTGGGTGTAGCCAGGTGGGGAGTTCCGCCGGGGGAGGTGGCGATGCCAGGGCTTTCAGGAGGATAGAATCGCGGCTTGCCAGGTCTGGAGCGATGGAAGGGAGCGGAACCGTCACGTTCACGCGGGCCAATGAGGGTATAGAGATACCCTTTGCCATGTCGATTTCAGAGGACCTGGTAATCACCCTGGATGCGGAGGTCAATCATTTCATGATCCCCTTCGAGGGGACTACCACACTTGTGAGCACACCGGATCGCTCATTGGTGAGCACTCCAATCGGGGTCTTCGACCTGGGGAGGATGGGGCACTCTCACGGCGCTGTGCGGGTAGGCCTTATGTCCCTTCTGGGAGGGGGAGACGGGCTCTTGCTCTGGGTGAAGAGCCAGGGATGCGCGGTCGCCAAGAAGGTGGAATGCGGGGGTTTGAGCATCAAACTGGAGCCGGATGATACGGGCTATTTCATTAATTCATGGGAAGTTAAGGCCGAGGATGGAACCACTTTCAAGGGGTCTGTCGATGATCTCGAGCCCGGGCCAGACCGGCTCCCGCGGTCGATAACGGGCACGGTGCTTCCCGATGCGATAGAGGTAGATCTCGAGTTCGAGGAGGTCAGAAGAGTCGCCGAGCAGTTTGACGGATGAGGTTTTCTTTGATTTCGCGCTTAAGGATGGGAACTTTAGCGAGCCACACAGGTAGAACCTATTGGTAGAGGTGATATGACCCGGTACACGGGAAATCGGCCCAGGGGCAGGGACGAGAGCGATGAGCAGTTGATGCTCAACGCGGGGCAGGGTGACAGGAATGCATTTGACGAGTTGGTGAGGAGGTATTCGTCGAGGATGGTGAACGTGGCTTACCAGGTGCTGGGCGATCGTGAGCTCGCCGAGGATGTCGCCCAGGAGACCTTCCTGAGAGCGTATAAGAGCGCTGCCCGGTATCGCCAGATCTCCAAGTTCTCGACATGGCTCTATACCATAGCGCTCAACCTGTGCAGGAACGAACTCAGGCGACGCAAGTTCAAGACTTACTCGCTCGAGGGGATGGCCGAGCGGGATGAGGACAGCAAGATCCGTGTGGACATCCCGGATGAAAAGACTCAACCGGACCTTGATATGGAACGAAAGGAAGCTGGAACCCTTGTCAGGCAGGCGGTGGAGAAGCTGCCCGAGAAGTTCAAGGCCCCGCTTGTCTTGAGGGACATCCAGGAACTAACTTATGAAGAGATCAGTAAGATCTTGGACCTCCCGGAGGGTACGGTGAAATCCCGGATCAACCGGGGAAGAATGAGGGTGAAGGAAATCCTCAAGCCCTACTACGGGAGCGAGAGCTCAGGAGGCGTGTCGTAATGAAGTGCAGTCAGGTCATCGAGAATCTGGGATCATATTGCAGGCATGAGCTCGCAGACACGCAAGCGCATGCCGTCGAAGAGCATATTGCCTCCTGTCCGCAATGCATGAAGGAATATCGGCTGATGGCCAGGGTGATGGGTGCCCTCGGCGAGATTGAGCCAATTGAGCCCCGCGAGGATTTCTCGTTGAGGCTCTCCGAGAAAATCGACGACTGGGAGGCCCGGAAGCGGGTGTTCTGGCTGGGTGCGCTCGCGGGCTTCATTCGAAGCAACCGGCGCGTGCTTGCCACGGCGGCGACGGTATTCGTATTCTCGCTCCTTACCAGCGTCCTTGTCATTCAGCGAATGGGGTCCGGCGAGGATGTGCGGCTTGAAGAGCGGATGGTCTCGCCGGCCGGCATCACGGGTGAGAGGGGATACACGGGTGATGTTGTTGAAGGCATCGCAATGGAAGGCTTTGGAATGGAAAGCTTCGCAATGAGAGAGATCCCGCAGCCGGCGAGTACCACTTCCGACAGCGTGTACATGCACTATGTGACGGGAGACCGTCCGGCTTATCCCGGTGAAGAGTTCGAAGACTATGTTTACAGACCGGTCGTCAGGACCGTGTCAGGTTCCGGGCAGACCTTCTGAGGGTGAGGTGCGGCATGAAAGGACTCTGCGCATTAGCTATCGGCCTCGCGGTCCTGGTGGCTTCAGTCGCCGATGGGTCGGCTCGAAGCATCAAGGACGTGGAAGAGGAGATGATCGGGCTTGTCGAGGGAGTGAGTAAGTCCATCGTCTCGGTCACCGCTCACTCGGGTCGCCTTAAGGTGTCCGGCGACAAGAGCCATGTCAGCGTGCAGGCCTCAGCCAAGACCGTGGGATGCGGCGTGGTGTTTGAGGAGGGCGGGCTGATCCTTACCACCGCAAGTGTGATCGGCTACGCTACAACGGTCGAGGTCAGCACGAGCGATGGCACGCGCTATCCCGGCACGGTCGTCGGCGTGGACCCGGCTTCTGACCTGGCGGTCATCAGGGCAGATACCGATGAACTGAGGCCCGCGCGCTTCGCCGATGAGGTCAGACTGCTTCCGGGTTCGGTGATACTGGTCCTGGGCAATGCCTTCGGCTCGCTCCCGTCGGTTTCTCTCGGTATGGTCAGCAATATCACCTCGGGCGGGCAGGAAGAGGGCACGGGCTCCATGTTCGGGATTTCGGTTGCCATCAATCCGGGCGATATCGGCGGCCCTGTGGTCAACACCGATGGTGAGGTCATAGGGTTGGTTATCGGCAGGCTCACGTTCCAGTCGCAGGCCCAGGCCGTGAGGTTGGGTGGCAGGATGCTGTTTGGCGGGGGTCTGCAGCACTCAAACATGAGTGTCGCACTGCCGGCCGCAAGAGCCCTGGGGATTGCCGCGGAGATCCTCGAGAAGGGAAGCAACAGGCGGGGGTTTCTCGGGGTCACGGTTGTAAACATCACCAGGGACATGAAGGCCGAACTGGATGAGCCTGATATCTCGGGCGTGGTGGTTATGGATGTGGTGCCGGGCAGCCCGGCTGAGTCCATCGGGATTGTGCCGGGCGATGTGATCACAGGTTTCGCCTCGCACGGTGTTGGGAGTACATCAGATCTCGGCGAGGCCGTAAGGGCCACCAAACCCGGGGACGTGGTCGCCATTTCCTTCACGAGAGAAGGCAGCGCGCTGTCCGACGGGGTGCGTGTAGGCTGGATGGTTCCCGAGTATGTGAGGCAGGCCACCCTCCGGAATTTCAGGCTCAGGCCCGAGCAGGTCCGGGGCCGGATCGATAACCTTAAGGAAGAGGTGGAAGTGCTCGAGGCCCAGCTCGAGGAGATCGAGAAGAAGGACTGAGGAGCGCGCCTGCGCTTGCAGGCTTTATCACCATCACACAGGCGTCTCGATAGCCCTGGCATTCCTATGCTGTAACTGCAATTCCGAAATTCCTCTTGACATCCCCCAATATGTGGGAATAGTAGGAATGTGATGCTGCAAGGTGGAAAGAAGTGAAACGTCATCTGATTGCTCTTACTGTTATTCTCCTGGTTGTTCTTCTTCTGGTATCGGCTTGCCAGCGCCGGATGATCGCGGCCTTCGGCTCCAATAGCGAGATCGTTATCGTCACAAGTCCCAGGTGCGCCGATGAGGCCGCCGCCTTGAGGACCATACTCGAGCGCGAGATGCTCACCGTGCAGTGTGAGAAGGCGTTCACGGTGCGGGTGATTGCCTCGGGGGACGTCAAGGCCGAGCAGAACAGGAAGAACATCGTCCTCCTGGACTTTCTGGATCCTCCAGGCCGGGTCTCGGATAAGATCCTCAGCCTGGCAGGCGCTGACAAGGACGCCTTCAGGCAGGGTAGCCTGAACCGCAAGGCTGTTCGTGAGCGATGGGCGAGGGGGCAGGTGGTGATGCTCATCGCCGCTCCGACAGAGGACGACCTCGGCCAGGTGCTTGCCACGGATGCCGATCGCATCTTCTCATTTGTCTCGGCCGAGGTCCAGGCCAGGCTGAACCGCTCGCTTTTCGACGCGGGTGAGCAGCAGGCCCTCAGTGAGCGTCTGGCCGCAGATTACGGCTGGAGCCTGCGGCTTCCCACAGGCTATGAGGTCGATGAGTCCCACACCTCGGAGCGCGTCATAAAGATACTCAAGAAGAGGCCCGCCAGGATGATCACGGTCTACTGGGAAGGCGGCGTCTGGAACGATCGGGCGGCGAGGTGCCTGGAGCGAAAGAAGATGCTGGCCTGGGAGTTCTGGGACCAGGATGAGATCGTCGAGGGAACGGTCGAGGTCCAGGAGGGAACCTTCCTGGGCCATGAGGGCGTCGTCTTAAGCGGCACCTGGGAAAATAAGAAGTATACCATCGGCGGGTTCTACGTGACTTACTGCTTTACCTGTGAGAAGTGCCGGCGCAACTATGTGGTCGATGCCTCGGTCTTTGCGCCGGGCCTTGAGAAGCTCCCATTGGTGAGGGAACTCAAGGCCGTCCTTACCACTTTCGAGTGCTGCGAGCAGGAGCAGGACTGACCTCTGTTTACTGTTGACACCCCAATTTGGCTCTGTTAGCTTCACACATCACAAGCGCCTCCGGAGGTTCATTCGTGAGACGTATCGAAGCAGTTTCCAGTAAAATGGCAGAGCGGGGCCTGAAGAATCTCGTGGTCTCGAATATCTATAATGTGAGGTACCTATCGGGCTTCTCAGGCTCGACGGCCATGATGCTGATCGCCGGCGAGAAGGCCACTCTGGTCACGGATTTCCGCTACAAGGAGCAGGCCGATGGGGAGGTTTTTCGGGGTGTTGAGGTCAGGATCGACACCAGGGAAGCCTTGAAGGCGATCTGCGAGATGGTGGGTAAGCTCAAGGGAAAGACCGGTCTCGAGGCCGGGACGCTTTCCTATAGCGCCTATGACAAGCTGAGGGCAGCGGCGGAAGATGCCGTACCTATCGAATCGGGAGTCTTGAGCTCGGGCCTTATCGGGGATCTCCGCAAGACCAAGGATGAGAACGAGATCGAGACCCTCAGGAAGGCGGCCAGGATCGCGGATGATGTCTTCTCAGATATAGTGAAAGAGATCCGGGCCGGCATGACCGAGGTGAGGATTGCCGCCAGGATTGACTATATGCTGAGGCTTAAGTCCAGCGAGGTACCCGCCTTTAAGACCATTGTCGCCTCCGGTGAGCACGCATCCCTACCGCACGCTTCACCATCGATGAGAGTGGTGAGGGACGGTGACCTGATCACCATGGACTTCGGGGCAATCTGGGACGGGTACTGCTCCGACATGACCCGCACGGTCGTTGCAGGGAAGGCCTCGGACAAGGTGAAAGAGATCTACGGCATTGTCCTCGAGGCCCAGAGGGCGGCGATTGATGGAATCAAGGCCGGTAAAGCCTGCAGCGACATTGACGCTCTTGCCCGCGACCATATCGAGGCCAAGGGCTATGGTGAGAACTTCGGCCACGGTCTTGGACATGGCTTGGGGCTAGAGGTCCACGAGGGCCCCAGGCTCTCCAAGAAGAGCGAGGAGATCCTTGCCCCGGGCATGGTCACCACCGTCGAGCCTGGAATCTATATCCCCGGCTGGGGTGGCGTGCGTATCGAGGACGACGTGGTCGTGAGGGATGGCGGGTGTGATGTCCTTACCGCCGCCGCAAAAGAACTGATGGAAGTGGGAGGATAAATATGGCAACCACCAATGACCTGAGAAACGGCATGGTGATTGAGATCGATGGAATACTGTATTCCGTGGTCGAGTTCCAGCACGTGAAGCCGGGAAAGGGTGGCGCCTTCGTACGTACCAGGATCAAGAACCTCAACGCGGGAAGGGTGATCGACAAGACCTTCAACGCCGGCGAGAAGGTAAAGGTCGTCCGCATCGACCAGGTCAATATGCAGTACCTCTACAGATCGGGGGACACCTACCACTTCATGAATACTGAGACTTATGAGCAGATCGAGATCTCCTCCTCGATGGTGGAGGACATTTCGCCGTTGATGAAGGAAAACACGGTTGTGACGGTTCAGATGCGTGAGGGGCAGCCGCTTGACATCGAGCTGCCGATCTTTGTGAATCTGGAGGTGGTCGAGACCGATCCAGGGGTCAAGGGGGACACTGTCTCCGGGGGTACCAAACCTGCCAAGCTGGAGACAGGCAAGGTTATCCAGGTGCCTCTTTTCGTTGAGCAGGGTGCCACAGTGCGTGTGGATACCCGTACGGGCGATTATGTCTCGAGGGTGTAGCCATGAAGATATCTTTCCTTAAGAAGCTGATTGAGATTGTCGAAACTAGTGAAATAGAGGAGCTAGAAGTATCGAAATGGTGGACTAAGGTTAGAATAACCAAGTCCAGAGCAAGGACCGGTGGTGCCGAGCCTCAGCGTGTGGTTGAGGCCGTCCTTGGGGACAGGGTGGCAGCTGGGAAGGCGGTTTCCGAACCGGCCCCGGTTGACGAGAATCTCCTGGAGATCAAGTCGCCGATGGTCGGGACCTTCTACAGAGCGCCCGGCCCCGGAGCCAAGCCATACGCATCGATGGGGGACGCGGTAGAGCCCGGACAGGTCGTGTGTATCATTGAGGCTATGAAGCTCATGAACGAGATCGAGTCCGAAGTCTCAGGCAAGATCGCGAAGATCCTGGTCGAGAACGAGCAGCCTGTGGAGTTCGGACAGACCCTGTTCCTGGTTTCTCCATCCTAGGAGGCTACCGTGCTCATTAAGGCGTTCCTTGAGGAGATCGTCAAGCGTAATGCGTCCGATCTTCACATCAAGGTCGGTACTTGTCCCACAATCAGAGTTGACGGCGAGCTTGAAGCGCTCGACGCCCCGCCCCCGAGCCTTGACGAGGTCGAGGGCGCTTGCGAACAGATCCTGACCCCCAGGCAGAAGAAGGAATTCGAGGCCACCTCTGAAGTGGACTTCGCTTTCGGTGTCCCGGGGTTGGCGAGGTTCCGTGCCAATTTCTTCAGGCAGAGGGGTTCGACGGCCATGGTTTTCAGGCTGATTCCCTTCGATCCGCCCAGGATCGAAGAGCTCAATCTGCCGTCCGTCATAGGCGAACTTGCGCTCAAGCCCAGAGGGCTGATCCTGGTAACCGGTACGGTGGGATCGGGTAAGTCCACCAGCCTTGCCGCGATGGTCAGGGCGATCAATGACTCGCAGCACCGGAATATAATCACTATCGAGGACCCAATAGAGTTCTTACACAGGGACAACAAGAGCCTGATCAACCAGAGAGAAGTGGGGAACGATACCAAGAGCTTCTCTGAGGCCCTGAGGCATGTCTTGAGGCAGGACCCGGACGTGATCCTCATAGGTGAGATCCGTGATCAGCTCACCATGTCGATAGCCTTGACGGCCGCCAACACGGGACACCTGGTCTTGAGTACGCTCCATACGACGGACGCGCCGCAGGCCGTCAACAGGGTGATATCCTTCTTCCCGCCGCACCAGCATGAGGAGATAAGGTTTCTGCTTGCCTCCTCACTGCAGGCAATCATATCTTTGCGGCTGGTGCCGAGGTCCGACGGTGAGGGGAGAGTGCCCGCGACCGAGGTGATGATCGCGACCGAGACCGTCAAGGAGTACCTCATAGATTCGACCAAGACGCCTCTCTTGAAAGGTATCATCGAGGAGAGCGTCACCGAATATGGTATGCAGACGTTTGATCAGTCATTGCTTGGATGGTATAATCAGGGCGTCATAACGCTCGAGGACGCGATCCATCATGCCTCGAGTCCGACAGCGCTACAGATCAAAGCGAAAGGAATCCAGTCCGGGTCAGACATTGCCTGGACACCAATGGGAGCCGAGTAAGGAACCGGAACAAGAATAAGGATGTTCAAAAAAGTCCTCATAGCTAACCGGGGAGAGATTGCTCTCCGGGTGATACGGGCCTGCCGGGAGATGGGTATCTCCACGGTAGCCGTTTACTCGGAAGCCGACCGGGACTGCCTGCATGTGAGATTCGCAGACGAGATAGTCTGCATCGGTCCGCCCAGGCCGCACGAGAGCTATCTTAATGTCCCCCGAATCATCAGCGCCGCCGAGGTGACGGGCGCGGAGGCCATCCATCCCGGATACGGTTTCCTGGCCGAGAACGGGGATTTCGCCGAGGCCTGCGAGTCTTGTGGAGTTAAGTTCATCGGCCCAAGCCCCGCGGTGATCAAGAAAATGGGGGACAAGGCATCAGCCAGGGAAGCGATGCTCAAGGCCAAGGTACCGGTGGTGCCTGGGAGCCTGGGGGCGGTAAGCGAGATCGAAGATGCCATGGAAATCGCCCATGAGATCGGCTATCCCGTGATGATAAAGGCTTCGGGCGGAGGTGGCGGCAAGGGTATGAGGCTGGCTCTGGTGGATGATGAGCTCAAGAAAGCCTTCATGGCCGCTGCCAACGAGGCGGAAGCCAGCTTCGGGAACCGCGAGGTTTACCTGGAGAAGTTCATCGAACGTCCCAGGCATATCGAGATACAAGTGCTCTGTGACGCCGAGGGGACTGGTGTCTATCTCGGTGAGCGTGACTGCTCAGTGCAGCGCAAGCACCAGAAGCTGATTGAGGAATCACCTTCTCCCGCCGTCAATGAGGGGCTCAGAAAGAGTCTCGGTGAGGCGGCGATCAGGGGTGCCCTTGCGGTGGGCTATGAGAGCGCAGGGACAGTGGAATTCCTGATGGACTGCCACGGCAGTTTCTACTTCATAGAGATGAATACCCGGGTCCAGGTGGAACACTGCGTTACCGAGATGGTGACCGGGACGGATATCGTCCAGGAGATGATCCGCATCGCGGCCGGCGAGCCGATGAGGATCAAGCAGGACGATGTGGTGATCCGGGGACATGCCATAGAGTGCAGGATCAATGCCGAGGACCCCG
>JAUXGG010000263.1 GCA_030622265.1 Candidatus Eiseniibacteriota bacterium | reverse complement strand
GCATGGCCATCCTTAAGGATGCTCTGGAGGATCTCAAGGCAAAGAAGGACGATGTGGTTTCCGGCGATATCGTCTTCAAGCTCTACGACACTTACGGATTCCCGGTCGAGATAACCCGGGAGCTGGCGGAGACACAAGGTTTCAAGATCGACCTGGACAGCTTCGAGAGCGAGATGGAAGCCCAGCGCCAGAGGGCACGCCAGTCAAGCAAGATAGGCGGTGACCGGGAGGTCGCCGACGACATGGGCCGGGCACCGGAGAGCTTCGTCGGTTACGAGGCTCTCGAGGTCCCCACGGTCATATCGTCTATGAGGCGCCGCGGTGGCGGCGTGGAGTCGGCATCCAGCGGCGAGGAAGTTGAAATCGAACTCGAGAGAACTCCTTTCTACCCCGAGGGTGGCGGCCAGGTGAGCGATGTGGGCACGCTGGCCGGAAACAGTGGAAAGGGCTGCGTGAAGTGTGTCGCCTGGCTGGGTGGGGACACGATAATGCACAGGGTCGCTGTTGAGAGCGGGACCTTGAATGTCGGGGACGGAGTTGTTGCCAAAGTCGATGTGCCGAGGCGTAAGGCCACCCAGCGAAACCATACTGCTACCCACCTTCTGCATTCGGCGCTGCGCTCGGTCCTGGGCGGTCATGTAAGACAGTCCGGGTCGCTGGTCGCCCCCGACAGGCTGCGGTTCGACTTCACGCATTATGAACCTCTTTCCGACGCCGAGGTCACCAAGATAGAGGACATGGTCAATGCAAGGGTGCTGGATAATATGCCTGTCCAGTCGTCGGTCGAGGCCTACGAAAACGCCCGGGACAGAGGTGTCATCGCTCTCTTCGGCGAGAAGTACGGGCAGGAAGTCAGGGTGGTCAACATCGAAGCCACGAGCTGCGAGCTCTGCGGCGGCACCCACGTGATGGCAACCGGCGAGATTGGCGCGTTTCGAATCATCTCGGAGTCCGGGATCGCCTCGGGTGTGAGGCGCATAGAGGCCATGACCGGCTCGACGGTGGTCGATGCGGGAAGGGACTCAGACAGGGAGATTGAACGCATCGCCGCGACCTTAAGAGTGTCGGTCCACGACGTGGAAGATGGGGCGCGGAAGACCGTTGAGAGGCTTAAGGCTCTTGAGCGCGAGGTATCGGACCTTCGCGGGCGGCTGGCCGGCACAGAGGTCGGTGACATCCTGAAATCGGTCGTTGACGTGAATGGCATCAAGGTCATTGCCTCCAGGGTCGACGCACCCGACCTCGAGATGCTCAAGCGCCTGGCCGACCGGCTCAAAGAGAAACTTCCCGAGGGCGTGGTTTGCATTGGCAGCGCATCGGGCGAGAGGGTATTCATAGTGGTAAGCGTATCGCCCTCGGTCGTGGAGCAGAAGGGTGTCAAGGCCTCGGCCATAGCCAAGAAAATGGGCGAGATGGTCGGCGGGCGCGGTGGAGGGAAGGACACCTTCGCCCAGGCCGGCGGCAAGGATGAGAGCAATCTGGACAATGCCCTCGGGCAGTGCGCGGAGGTTGTCGGGAATCTTGCCAGATAGAGCGTCGCGAAGTGAAGCTGTCTTCGTCGGTTGCACCTGGATGTGCGGTATCTGTAGCGCCGTATGCCGGGAGGACGCGATAACCTGCGACGGCGACTCTGTCACGGTGAATCCCGAGCGTTGCAGCCGCTGTCTGGTGTGCGTGAGATTATGCCCCGTGGGGATCCTGGAGGATAGGACCTTTGAGGGACTTTGATGTAATAGTGGTAGGTGGCGGGTGCGCCGGCCTGTGGGCGTCCGTGGCCTCGGCGAGGAACAAGGCCAGGACCCTCCTGGTGGAAAGATCCTCCCGCATCGGCGAGAAGATATCGTGTGCCGAAGCTGCCGGCTACCTGGGCTTGAAGCAGTTCCTGGAGCCACGGACCGAGTGGATATCGACCGGTATAGAGAGGGCGGCGCTCGTAAACCCCGAGGGTCGCTCCGTGGGCATACAGGAGGCGGGAGCGGGATACGTGCTTGATAAGGGCGCCTTCCTCTCCGGCTTGTCGGAGATGGCCGATGAGGAGGGAGTCGATATCCGGACCTCCGTGAGCGCCGGTATGGTACGCTCTCTCAAGGACGGCGGCTTCGAGATCGAGATCACCGGAACCGGCGGGATGCGCAGGATAACCTGCGGTGCAGTGGTGGGTGCGGACGGAATAGAGTCGAGAGTCGGGAGAGGAATGGGAATTTTAGAGGGCCTCAAGCCATCGAACGTCTTCTCATGCGCCCAGCACAGGGTTGATGGTATCGATGTTACTCCGGGCACTATGGAGTTCCATTTCGGAAAAGATGTGGCGCCGGGTGGGTATGCCTGGGTCTTTCCCAAGGGAGAGTCCTCTGCGAACGTCGGTGTCGGCATTATGTATAGCTCGAAACCGGGTCCCGCAGCGGTCGACTATCTTAAGGCCTTCAAGCAGAAGCGGTGTGCCCGGGCCGAGATCAAAGGGATGTTGTGCGGGGGTGTGCCGAGCCGTAAGTCGCCTCACAAGGCCTTCGGCAAGGGCGTCTTCCTGGCCGGCGACGCGGCGGGGGCTGCGGACCCGGTGTCCGGGGCCGGGATAGTGCCCGGAATGGAATCCGGCGACATCGCGGGACAGGCCGCCTCGTCGTATGCTCTGGGAAGCTCATTGCGGGAAGCTGAGAAAGGCTATGAGGCCGGTGGGAAAGCAGTCTTCGGGGACAGGAGCCTGAGGCTGGCCGTCAGGAAGATCTTTTCCAGGATGAGTGACAGCGAACTCGTGAAAATGCTCGACCTGACCGGGAAGTATGCCTCCCAGGATCAACTGCTTCACGGTGATCCATTCAAGCTGGTAAAGTTCTTCGTGAAATCCATGCCCAGGACATTTGGTCTGGTCAGACACTTAGTGGGGGCCTAGTATGAGTGGAGTCCTGAAGCACATGATGGAAGTCAAGCGGGACCGCGGTGCGGGTTATGTGGTCCTCGTGGACCCGGACAGGTATGACCTGGCGGAGCTATCGGAGCAGGCCGAGCTCCTCAGCCAGTACGCGGACCTCCTCTTCGTGGGGGGAAGTCTCTGCGTGCGGCACGATTTCGGAGAGGCCGTAAGCCGCCTCAAGCAGGCATCCAGGGTGCCCGTTGTGATCTTCCCGGGCGACGCGACCCAGGTCTCTTCTCACGCCGACGCCATTCTCTTCCTCTCCCTGGTCAGCGGGAGAAACTCCGACCTCCTCATAGGGGAGCATGTCAAGGCTGCCCCGAGGATACGCAGGTACCGCCTCGAGACCATTCCGGTGGCCTACATCCTGGTTGAATCGGGAGAGACGACTTCGGTTCAGTTCATGAGCCAGTCGCTGGCGATACCGCGGCGGAAGTCGGAAATCGCTTCGGCCCATGCGCTGGCCGGGGAGTACCTTGGAATGAAACTGGTCTTCCTCGAGGGAGGCAGCGGTGCGGACCAACATGTGCCCTTAAAGATGATAGAATCCGTCGGAGAGTTTGTTTCCATTCCCCTGATTGTCGGGGGCGGAATAAAGAACCCGGAAGAGGCCGGCGCGATAGTGCGAGCCGGCGCCTCGTTCATAGTAACGGGTGACGTCATAGAGAAAAACGGAAGCGAAACCATACTACGGGAGTTCACGACAGCCGTTCACGCGGAATGACGCGACCGGTATGACTTGAAAGGAGTTGATCGAGATCAAGGCCGTAATCCTTAGTGGAGGAAAGGGTACGAGACTCAGGCCCATAACTCACACCAGCGCCAAGCAGCTGGTCCCGGTTGCCAATAAGCCCATCCTGTTCTACGGGATCGAGGCCATTCGCGAAGCCGGTATCACGGAGATTGGCATCGTGGTGGGCGATACGGCCAGCGAGATAAAAGCGGCTGTTGGCGATGGAAAGAAGTTCGGGGTAAGGACGACCTATATCCAGCAGGAAGCCCCGCTGGGCCTGGCCCATGCCGTTAAGATCTCGAAGGACTTCGTGGGCAAAGACCGGTTCGTGGTC
>JAUXGG010000219.1 GCA_030622265.1 Candidatus Eiseniibacteriota bacterium | reverse complement strand
CAAGCTGGGCAAGATCGCCGAGGTGGCCTGCGGCATAGAAAAGGACGAGTCCAAGGCCGCTGACCTGATCTCGGAAAGATACAGCAAAATCGACTATGGCCCCAAGGTGTTCAAGGGCTAGATCCGGAGCCCGGAAGAAGCCGAAAAAAGAGGCTTGCCGACCCCAAATTTAGGTTGCGGATAACCCCCTGCAGTGATAATTTACCGCGTGGTACGAAGCCAGCTGAAGCCAGCTATTGTATACCTTGTCTGAATCCGTAATGAGGAGGTAAGGAGATGGTGGACAAGAGTGCGGATAAGAAGGCGGATCTTGCAGGACCAGGAATCGGAAGCTATGAAGAATTAGCGAAGATCCTGCCTGCCGACTACTCCCCGATTCTCGACCGCAGGGAGACCATGAATGCGCTCTATGCGGTGAAGTCGTACATCGAGGAGGGCCTGAACAAGGAACTCAACCTGATGATGGTCCAGGTCCCGCTGATCGTGGACCGCGAGAGCGGCGTCAACGACATGCTGGACCGAGACGGGTCCCGGACCCCGATCGAGTTCCATATCTCGAACGACCATAATAAGAACCCCATCGATGCCCAGGTGGTACAGGCCGCGACCAAGTGGAAGCGCGTCGCCTTGAAGCAGTACGACATGAAGCCGGGCGAGGGCCTGAACACCGACATGAGAGCGGTTCGCAAGGACTACTTCCTCGACCATGACCACAGCTCCTATGTGGACCAGTGGGACTGGGAAAAGGTGATTACCGATAAGGACCGCAACCTCGATTATCTTAAGGACGTGGTGCAAAAGATCTGGAAGGTCTTGAAGGGTGCAGAGAACCTGGCCATCGAGATGTACCCCAAGCTCAAGACGGATAAGTACCCCAACCTTCCCGACGAGCTCAAATTCCTGCATGCCGAGGAGATCCTTGAGATGTACCCGGATCTTCCGCGTAAGGCCCGGGAGACCGAGGTGATCAAGAAGTACCCGGCGGTCTTCATTCTCGGCATCGGCTGGACCCTGGAGGATGGATATCCTCATGAGATGCGCGCTGCCGACTATGATGACTGGGTCACAGAGACCATCGAGAAGAACGGCAAGAAAATGCATGGGCTTAACGGCGACATCCTGGTCTGGAACCCCATAACCAAGCGCCGCCACGAGCTCACTTCGATGGGCATCAGGGTCGATGCGGAGACCCTGAAGATCCAGCTCGAGATGACCGGTCAGATGGACCTCTTGAGCACTCCTTATCACCAGGGAATCGCGAATGGTACCCTGCCGCTCAGTATCGGCGGTGGCATCGGCCAGTCCCGGACCTACATGCTTCTCCTTAAGAAGGCGCACCTGGGAGAGGTGAGTGTGACGGTCTGGCCCAAGATCTTGAAGGACCTGGGCGCTGAGCGCCAGATCCACGTGCTTGAGTAGACAGACAGTCCGATAGAGCACTTCTGCTCGAAATAGGACGAATACAGGAACAGCGCCCTTTTTCAACTTGAAAGAGGGTGCTGTTTACTCTGCACCCTTGTTCGACCTGAAAGAGGGCGCTGTCCCCTTTTTACCTCTTATAGCCGATATCCCTCAGGAGCTTCTTACGCTTCCCCTGGTCTTCCTCGGTCTCCACACCCAGCGGGCTCTCGCCGTCGAGGACGCCCACCACTCCCCTCCTGTCGCCTGCGCCGGCGATGAGGAAGTCCACAGGGTTGGCGGTAGCGCAGAACACGCTGCAGATCTCGGGGCACGCCTTGATGGCCGGCAATACATTTATCGGGAAGGCGTTCCTGATGAAGGTAATGAAGAAGTGTCCCGCGCCAACAGCCTCGGCAGCCTCGATCGCGGCCTTCATGAGATCCTCATCATTACCGTCCCACCTTATGAGGCGGTCCTGCGATGCCTCGCAGAACGCGATTCCGAATTTGATACCGGGTACCGAGTTGGTGAACACCTCGTAAAGATCCTCTACGGTCTTTATGAAATGAGTCTGACCCGCGATTACGTTCGCTCCCTCAGGAATACTCACCTTGATCCGTTCGATTTCCATCAGAGTCCCTCCTGCTTCTGGCACGCCAACCATAAGCCATCCGGCCGGAGCAATCAAGCGCGGCCGTGACTGAGTATTGCCACACCGCAATTCACACGGGGCAACTTGACCTCCCCCGGGGCGAACCTGTAGAATCTCTTTGAAACCAAACGGCGGAGGTCAAAGTGGTATCCGGCAAATTCGATAAGCATCTCAACCTTCTTAAGGAGCTGATCCTGACACCGGGAGTCTCCGGATGCGAAGACCCCATCCGCGAGAGAATCAGAGAGAAGATTTCTCACTATGGCGAGACGGCGGTTGATCCCATGGGGAATCTCACGCTCACCGTGGGATCCGGGGAGAAGCATGCTCTCTTTGTTGCCCACATGGATGAGATCGGCCTGGTGGTCACTCACATAGAGGATGACGGCTACATCAGGGTCAAGAAAGTCGGCGGCCTGGATGACCGGGTTCTTTCAGGACGCATGGTTGATATCTATCCTGAGGATAGCGTCCATCCCGTCCCGGGTGTTATCGGACTCAAGCCGCCCCACCTTATGAAGAACCGGGAAAAGGAAATGTCCGAGGCCATCAAGCCTGAGGACCTGCGCGTCGATGTGGGAACCCGGTCCCGGGAGGAAACCGAAGCCCTCGGTGTGGCCAAGCTTTCGCCCATCATTCTTCGCAAGCACTTCTCGACACTTGCCAATGACATGGTAACCTCGCGCGGTCTGGATGACCGTCTGGGATGCGCCGCATTGATAGAGGCGCTTGAGAGGATCGACATAGAGAGCCTCAAGGTCAAGCTGACCATCGCATGGTCGGTCCAGGAAGAGCTGGGCTTAAGGGGAGCGTACGCCCTGGGTAATGAGCTCCACCCCGATTTCGCCGTCGCGATCGACTCCTGCACCACAGGGGACTCCCCACAGGTGGATTACCATCTCTCGGCCGTAAGCCTGGGCGAGGGGCCGGTCTTAAGGATGTTTGACCGGATGGCCTTTGCCTCAAGGACCATGATGAAACGGGTCTCGGAAGCCGCGGCGCGTGAAAAGATACCGATCCAGGTGGCGGCCACCGGTGGCGCCACGGACGGCGCAGCGCTCCAGACCTTCGGCACCCTGATGATCGCTCTTGCGGTTCCGGTGCGCTACGTCCACTCCCCTGTTGAGGTCATGAGCCTCCGCGATTACCACTACCTGGTAGAGCTCCTCGCAGTGGTGGCCGGGAACATACACGCATGGTAGGAAAAAGGGGACAGACACCTATTTCCCCGCGCACTTTCAGTGCGCTCAAGCACCGCAACTACCGGCTCTTCATCACCGGGCAGGTAATATCCCTTTCGGGTACCTGGATGCAGCGGGTCGCACAGGCCTGGCTTGTCTACGAGCTTACCAGGTCGGCGTTCGCCTTAGGCGTTGTGGGTTTTGCCACCCATGCCCCGGTGATCTTCCTCTCGCTCTTCGCCGGCGTTCTCGCCGACCGCGTGGACAAGCGAAAGATCCTGATCACCTCACAGGTATTCGCGATGGCCCAGGCCTTCGTGCTTGCAACCCTGACCCTTGCCGGCGCAGTTGAGTTCTGGCACGCCGCCGTGCTGGGAGCTGTCCTGGGATCGACCCAGGCCTTCGACGCGCCGACCAGGCATAGCTTCTTTAAAGAGATGGTCGGGGAGAAGGACCTGATGAACGCGATAGCCCTTAACTCCACAGCTTTCAACACAGCCCGTCTGATAGGGCCTGCCGTTGCCGGTGTCCTGATTTACACCGTGGGAATCGGCGCTTGCTTCCTGATTAATGGTTTCTCCTTCCTGGCCGTGATCGTGGCGTACCTCATGATGAAGTTCGCCCGGAGGCCGGCCCCGCTCGCAGTCGGGAGCCACTGGGAGGAGCTAAAGGACGGGATCAGGTACGTGAGGAGCCACGAGAAGGTCAGGACCGCCGTGTATCTTATTTCGGTCGCCAGTTTCTTCACTTTCTCCTATGCAACCCTGCTTCCCGTGTTCGCCAGCGACGTGCTCGGGGGTGATGCCGGAGTGTTCGCCGGCCTGATGACGACCGCGGGGGCGGGTGCCCTGCTATCGGGCCTGGTGGTGGCATCACTCGGGGATCATAAGCGCAAGGGACTGCTGACATCGATCGGAGTGATCTGGTTTCCGATAAGCCTGATAGCCCTGTCCTTCGCGCGCTCCCGACCCATTGCGGCGGCGCTCTGCTTCATCCTGGGGGTCGGCATGATCCTGCTCACAGCCAGTAT
>JAUXGG010000091.1 GCA_030622265.1 Candidatus Eiseniibacteriota bacterium | reverse complement strand
CCCTGTCCTCGACCGACTTGCGGATAACCAGATAGCCCTCGAAGGTCTCACCCCGAATCGCGAAGCGGTTGCCATTGACCAGCGGGATCACGACTTCGACTGCGAACGCGTCATCTGTCACGTATGTACCGGCAGGGAACTTGACCCGGAGGCCCTGGTCGACTTCTATCGAGGTATCGGCCTGCGTGACCGTGAAAGAACCGGTGGAATCCAGGTCATTGACCCATTCGAAATCGACATCGCCGCCTGTCCCGGTGACTTCGCCCCCGGATGTGCAGGTGAAGACATAATCGACTGAGGAGTCTCCCGGTTCAGGAGACCCACCCACATAGATGCCATGGAAAGCCGGGATCGGACCGGCCCAGCCCGTCGCATCCATCAAAAACAGACCGGTCGAGTCCACCTTGACCCGCATCCCGTCCGACAGGTCAAAGAATATCTCCACGTCAGGGATGCTGACCTTCCTGAGGCTGTCCGTCCCTTCTTTCCAGTCGAAGATCTCCTGCCACGAAAGCTCGATTGAGCCTCTCACATTGGACACCCGGAAGTCATAGGTCCAGTCACACGCGCCCAGATAGAATCCCTCGGAGCTGAGGGTAGCCCCACCCTCCCAGGGGAATGAAATCGACCCCATCACGGGAGGCTCCACGGAAACCAGGCTCTCGGGATTCAAGTCCCTCCAGAGAAGGTCAACAAGTCTGTCACCCTCGGTGACCTCGACCTCCGGCGGAATCAGATTGACTCCACCCATACACACGCCAACTGCCAGCAGGAGCACCACGGCTATCCCGGGAAACACACTATTGATCACCTTGAACATACTTTCCTCCGAGTTCATCCGAAACGGCATGATCCCCGCAGATCAATACCCCACGGGCTCCTCGCCGAATTCCTTAAGGAGCTCCCGTATGAGATCCTTGATCTTGGCATGATCGAACCAGTACTCGGGAGCTCCTATATAGGCCGCGTGCCCCCGCAAACCGTGACTGGGTACGTACACCGCTATATAATCATCTCCGGAGTCAACCCACTCTCCCGAAGTGTCTATCGCCGTACTGTAGAGCGGCACGACATTGAAGTCGTCCCGCAGTTCGGTAATGTAAAAGGCATTCTGGAAAGACCCCCTGATCCCGTTTATGTCGGCCTGCGGCCCCATCTTGATGGTGTCAGCAAACGCTTCGGAGCAGCCGTCGCATGGCCACAGGGCATTGTACGGCTTCGCCGGAGAAACCGACCTGATCCTCTCTATGCCGAAGACATCCCAGTTCCAATTGTAAAGCGACTCCTCGCGGGCCGAATCCCACTTGGGACGGAAGTCCCAGTCTGTGAAGGTCGGGCGCCTCCAGGATGGAGGAGTCCCATCCGGCCAGTAACCCGACGCATATGAGGGGTCCCTGCCGATGACGATCAGGTTGCCTCCGACCTTGACATAGGAATGGAGATAGTTGCCGAGCTCCGTGCACACCTCAAGCAGGTGCGTGATATCACCCTCAACATCCTGATCAACGACCCAGATGACCGTCGTGGACTGGTCAACCAACCTGATCGGCAAGTCACATTGGTATTCCCGCCCCGTATCAAACTCCTCCCAGTTATAGCCCTCGAGGATATCCAACCACTGCGCGTCCTGCGCCTCCTCGTAGAGCCCCCAGGATGGCTCGAGCCACTTGGCGCGATCATCATCCACCAGGAGGATCTTCCTGTCCAGTAACCGCCCGGGGCCCTCGAGGATCTCCAGATGGAACTCGCAATGCGAAATGAGCTGGTTTAAGTCCTTCAGCTCGACAACGAAGACATGGCGCCCCAGTGATGGAGTCAACCTGCTCCCGTCCAGAGGGTACCGGATGAACCACTCGGGCGTGGTCCCCGGGTCTCTGATGGGAGCCGTACCGGTCCAGTAGTTCCAGGCAGAGCCCGGATTTTCAGGGCTGTCCCAGTAGAAACGGTAGGACTCGGCAATCTCGCCCCGCGCGCGCTCCTCGTCGGCCCAGAACTTGAAAGCCACATCGGTTCCTAAGAACACTCCCGCAATATTGGTCTCGTAATCGGAGACATTGATGCTTCTTCTCCTGCCCAGCGCACCCGCGTCTATGTTGGTAGTCACGCCGGACCCGGTCTCGACCACAAGAAGCCTGATCTCGTTCCCCGAGAACAGATTCACCGGCAGTACCGCTCCCCCCTCATCCTTCACGGTGACATAGACCTTTATCATCTCCATTGTACCCGCGTAGAACGAGAGGTCGATGTCCTTCACGAAAGTGCAATCGGCAGGCACCCACTCGCTCCAATAACCCATCGGTGGAGCAGTATAGACGTCCCCGCACCAACAGGTATCGCACTGTGGTATACATATATGGTCGAACGGCGGAAGTATGGCAACTACGTTAGGAGGAGGAGTGGAATCGATAAGGGCTTCCTCGATCACCAGGTATTTGTATTCAAGCTTGGAAAGATCCCCGTCAGGGTCCTCACCCTTCCACTCGACATAAGGATTCGCGGGCACATCTATGTACCGGATGGGAAGAATTTCGGGCACATCTATCGAAACCGTGGGAATAGCATTGCCGGCCTTGAAGAAAACCATTTCGGGTTCTTCTGATGGGGTCAACTGGTCATCGACCGCCCTCACGAAAAGCCCCCAGGTAGACCATGCGCTTGGGGTCTCCCCCCCAGGCAGGCAGCATGAATCAGCCTGAAGCACAAACAGGCTCTCCCTTGAGGTGGTGATGGTGCTGTCCGGAATCGGGAGAGGCCAGTCAATGTCCAGAGGAGTGTCGTCACGATCAACGTCTTTCACCGTCTGGACCTGGAACCCAATCACGTCACCATCCACATCCGTACCATACCAGTAGACCAGGACCTTATAGTAGGTCAGGGAGTCCTCCGTCGGGCCGAATGCTATATGCGTCTCGGGTGGGATGTTGAGGGCCCGGGTTCCGCCTGACTTCTCGCTGCATGCGGTAAAGAGGAGTAAGAGGATGCACCCTGCGGCGATACCCAACCCCAAGAGCTTGCGTAGTCTCGATTTGTTCATCTCCCCCACCCCTTGCTATGGTATGCTGAATGTGTAGATCTCGCCGTCCTCCCGCGTCCCCAGGTAATCTCCATTATAGACACGGAAATCGAGCTCGTACGTACCGGCCTCCAGGTTATCCACCCTCAAGAAAGTCTTGTACCGTTGATCAGTCCTGGTGTTCCTGCTGGTCTGCTTGACCCACTGGCTCCACTGTGAGGTGCCTTCAAGCCGGTATCTGAAACGGTATTTCATAAGGGCCTGCTCCCGCTGGCCCTGACTCGTACCCCATCCGTAGCCCTCATCCACATCCGAACACACCCACCTGAACGTCACGTCGATGCCGTCGGGATCTTCGACCTCATGGTAGAGGGTGTCGATCTCCGGAGTGAAATTGACCTCAAAAGGAAGCCGGACAGGAGATCCGTCGGCCTTAAGATGATTATCGCGAGAGCTTACTATTAGCGTGAAGGGCCGGTCGCTGTCGAGATAGGGTGGCCCTTCTTCGGTCACGTCACAGTAATAAACAATGGTATCCTCGGTACCGCATGGATTTGACGTCCAGTCCGACTTGAGCAGCGTGCCCTTGATGCTCCACTTGAATTCCGAGGGCGGGCCACCATCAAGGGGCCCGTCCTTGTCCCACCCGTGAAGCTTCATCCTCAACTGGCAAAAATGGTACCCGAGGCGCTGATCGGCATACTTGGCCGCCGAATCGGGATTCTCGTCCCATTCCCTGGCGTAAATCAGGATCTCAGGAAGCGAATCCGACAAGGGGTTCCCGCCTAAGTCGCGAGTGCGCCGGAAGCTCCAGACGCTGTCGATCACGGTGTCCGGGTCATAGTTGATGACAAATCTGGCTATCTCCTCCTGGCTCCTCGCGTTTGCGTCATCGATCGCGGAGATGCGGAGCTCATGGAAGCCTATATCGACATTGCCCATAGGGTACACCCGCTCACCGGTCAGCGTATCCGTATCCGGCGGCCAGTAGAGCAGTGTGTCCGCACCCAGATAGCAGAAGCACGGATCCATCAGGCAGCCTTCATAGGGCTCGAGACACTCGTCCCAGACAGGCGGACGGGCCTGCTCAGATGATGAATCCAGGCGCAACCTCCACTCGGTTATGTATCCGTCGGGGTCGTCTCCCTGCCAGTCCAGGGTGATCAAAATGGGCTCCGTGGGACTGGCGAGATTGTAAGCCGGAAGCGTGTCACCCTTCTCGGTTGGGGACCTGAGTTCGGTATTGATATTATCTGATATGAAAATATCTATCCAGGGAAGCTCATAATCAATGGCAACGAAATTGGTCAGCGCAGGCGTGGGATCTTCCTTGCCCTCATTGTCGATCGCAATGACATAAAGGCTATGGTTCCTCGAGTTGGGCCTGTCCGCCCTCAGGACAAAGAGGCTCTCGGTAGCATCGGTAACAAACCATGGGAGATTAAGCAGGTACTCGGCTATGTCCTCTTCGCCGGTTCGCCCTCCGTAGATCTCATCCTCGACCACCGTGGCGATCTTATACTTGACGACCACCCCGTCACGGTCCAGTCCGGTCCACCGCACGAGGTACTTGTGAAACACTTTGTCGCCCTGCCGGGGAGAAACCGAAAGAACAGTCTCGGGAGGCCTGTTGATGTCCGGTCTCACGATGTCCTCCTTCCTGCACCCGGCCGCGATCAACAGCGACAAGACCACCACGAACACAATAAGCGAGGCTTTCCCCATTAGCATTAATCTACCCCTGCGTCTGACACCACAAATTAACCCCCGTATGTGGAAACTGACGGGCTTCTACAGGTCCCGTCCAACGAACTATAACCAGAGGCTTCGTGCTTTGTCAACACAAAAACAAGGGGGTGAGAGGGCATAAAAAGGGCCGGAGCCCTCGAAAGTGAGGGCCCCGGCTGGTATCACCAGAAATCCGTTTCTACTTCACAACCAACATCTTCTTGGTAGCTCCGAACTGGCCGGCTTCCATCTTATAGAAGTAGACTCCGCTGGATACTCTCTGTCCTCCCGAGTTGGTACCATCCCAATGGGCTGAGTACCTTCCGGGCTCAAGACGCCTGTTCTCAAGAGTACGTACCAGCTGACCCATCGCGTTGTAGACCTTGATGGAGACATTGCTGGATTTCGCAATCTCGAACCTGATATCCGTACCCGCCTTGGCAGGGTTCGGATAGTTCTGGTTAAGCGCCCACTTGAACTCGGACTTCGTCGGGACATCGGATGTTCCACCGCCACCACCGGGGAACGGAGGAACAAGACCGAACAGGTCATTCAAGATGACCTCTACCAGGTCAACACGACCGAAGTACGCGCCCGCCGGGTAGGCCGGGAAGATCCCGCCGCCCGTGCCGTCGCACTCGGTCCGCCGGTGAGTGACAAAACCACTGAGGTCGTAGTTGACAAAGACCAACTGACCCGCGTTGGGCGGCGTGCCTTTCTCAACATAGATCGCGCCGTCGGCCGGATCGGCTGCCACTGCCGGATTCTGCATGTACAGAAGCGGCTGAGCCGTGTAGCCAGGCAGCGGCGGCGAGAGAGTCCTCACGTAGCTCATGTCCCTCAAGGTCGGGCACTCCCTGTAAACCAGGAGCGAATCCAGGTTGATGGGAGTAGCGACACCCTGTACGGTAACCGTGGCAGGAGCCTCGAGTAAGGCGTAAGGCTTGTCAAACGGGCCTTCCATCTCCTCGATGTACTCACAACCCAGGATACCTCCCAGGAACTCGCCACCGAGCGAGTCCTCATTGCCGCCGTCGGGATCCATACTGTAGGCAAACTGATCACCACAGAACACGACCTTGCCGCCAACACTCAAGTACGCTCTTAAGGCAATCTGGGCATCCTCGTCGCAACAGTAGTTCGAGAAGTAAGGCCCAGTGAACCAGAAGATACAGTCGTACCCGGTGTACTGAAGCGGGTGGATATGAACGCTGCTTCCGCCGCCACCTATATTGTAGACGTCGAAGCAATACCCTGCATCAGCCAGGGTCTTCTCGTAAATTTCCACCAGCCGCGAGACCGTGTTGTCGTCGGCAGCCATACACTCGGTATAGTCGATGTTCCACCTCGGATAACCGTCCACCAGCAAGATCTTGGCGCCGGTGAAGCTAGCCGGATAGATCGGTAGAATCGACATGACGAAGCTGGGAGCGAAATCCTCACGCGTACCGGTATGATCCGGATCGCCGGGATTGGCATCCCCGGGCCAGTACTCGATATTACCGAGGGCATCCTCTGCCTTGACATAGTACCACAGCTCGATTCCCTTCTCCCAGAAGCCGGTAATCGGGTCCACTCCGCTCCCGCCGGCGAAATCGGCCGGGCAGAAGTTCTCGTAGTAGTCACCACCGAGTTCCGGTGCCAGGGGATCGTTGGCAAGGTAGAAGGTCATCGCCTTGGACTGCCAGACATTTCCTCCGTCGATACTACCATACAGCTCGACCGAGACCAGATCGTTCTTGTCCGAGACATTCACGTAGAGACTCTTGTCCTTCGGAATCTCCGGCGCTCCCCCACGCACACTGTAATGGTTGAGCGTATCAACGCTGTAGGCATCGAAACGGGAGTTGTAGGTACAGATACTCTCGTGGAAGCGGTCCTGGAAAAGGTCGCAGTACATGGCGCTGAAGATGGTAGCCGTACCATCGTAGAACCCGATGGATACATTGTCGACTACGTTATCAGTACCCT
>JAUXGG010000357.1 GCA_030622265.1 Candidatus Eiseniibacteriota bacterium | reverse complement strand
GGGTGACCTGAAAAATGACTGGAGGGACCGTGAAGAAGCGTAAGAGCCCGGCCGGGAAAGTGAGATGGGCCCTCTATGCCCGGGTATCATCAGAGACCCAGGACGTGGATCTCTCCATCTCGGCCCAGCTCAAGGCGCTCCGGAAGTACGCGGCAAAGCACGGCTGGGCCATCGTCAGGGAGTATGTTGATGACGCTAAGAGCGCCCGGACTGACAAGCGCCCGGCATTCAAGGGGATGGTAGAGGACGCCCTGGCCGGCCGGTTCACCAAGATCCTGGCATGGAAGTTCTCCCGCTTCGCCCGGAACCGCAGAGACAGCATCATCTACAAGTCGCTCCTCCGGAAGAACGGCTGTGACATAGTCTCCATAAACGAGAAGATCGAAGACACTCCGGAAGGCCATCTCCTCGAGGGCATGATCGAGGTATTTGACCAGTTCTTCTCCGAGAACATGGCAAGTGATATCAGGCGAGGCATGCGTGAGGCCATCGAGCGGGGATTCACGGTAGGCAGACGAATCCCGCTGGGCTATCGCACGAAGCGCGTCCAGGATGGTCCCAAGGAGCGCAAGAGATACGTGATCGATAAGCGCCGCGCTCCGTTCGTGAGGGAGATCTTCAGGAAGTACGATGCCGGCTGGGTGGTCCTGGATATTGCAGCCGACCTCAACCGCCAGGGGATCAAGAAAGAGCGAAAAGGGCCATGGGGCAAGAAGTACATCTACAGGATCCTGAGGAACCAGATATACATTGGTGTCTACACGTCCAATGGTGAGGTCCTGAACGAGAAGTTCTGTTCTCCCCTCATCGACAGGAAGCTCTTCGATGGAGTCCAGGCCAGGTTGGACGCCCAGATGCCTGAGGGCCTGTACCACCCGAGAGCGGCCGGCAGTGATTACCTTCTGACAGGGCTTCTCAAGTGCTCCATGTGTGGCTCTGCCTTCAAGGGTGAGATCGCCCATGGCCACGGAGGCACGTACCAGTACTACCTCTGCTCCGGACGGTCCCACCGGGGCATCTGTGATGCGCCCAGGATCCCGAAGGCTGTGGTCGAGAAAGCTGTCCTCGATCGCATCTCGAAGCATATCCTCTCCCGGGACAACGTGGAGAAGCTGGTGGAGATCCTGAATGAGGCTATCCGAGACACGATCGCAGCGATCAAGGCGGACCTGGTCATGATACGCCGGCAGAAGGCTGAGGCGAGCCAGGCTCTCGAGAAGCTCTATGTGAAGTCAGAGCAGTCCGAAGAGGCCAACACGGCCTATGCACCGCGTATCATAGACCGGCGGGAGGAGCTCGAGGAGCTTGTCTTGCGGGAGCTGCCCCTGGTGGAAGCCCTCGAGCAATCGCAGAAGCAGGAGCTGCCGGACAGGAAGACGGTCCGTAAAGCCGTGACGGAGATGCGTGGCAGCCTGGCCTCAGACGACTTTTTGAAGACAAAAGCCTTCGTTCAATCCCTTGTGCATGGGATGACCCTCCATCCGAAGTCAGGAAGGGCGAAACTCACTTACACGTTTCCGATCCCCGGATTGAGTAAGTACTGGGAGAATCTTCAGTTACCAGAATCCCGCCGAAAAGACAAAGGTTCGTCTATGAGAAAACTGGTAGCGCCACGGGGAATCGAACCCCGGTCTGATGGCTGAGAACCACCTATCCTAACCCCTAGACGATGGCGCCACCAAATGTGTCTGGGGTGTTTACTACAAATGCAAAATTAAGGCCGGGATGGGGCATTTGTCAATACCTAAGTGTTGACGGATTCCCCGGCGGCGGCCATAGTGCTCTGCGTGGTCAGTTCTTCTTCGTAGCAGGCCGTACCCTGTCGTCTTTCAAACCCTGGTTGAATTCCCCTGTTTAGGAGAAGAGTAATGTCATGGAATGCAACGCGATCAGTTGCCATCGCGCTTATCTGTGCCATAGCAGTTATGTCCGCGGCTCACGCTGCGGAGTCGGAGGATAGGTCCCCTCACAGGGTGCCGAGGGTGAGCTCACCGATACGCGTGGACGGCATCCTTGACGAACCCGTCTGGGACGAGGCTCTGGAGCTGAGCCTGGATTACGAAGTCCGGCCCGGCGAGAACATCCCTCCCCCCGTTGAGACCGAGGTGCTGTTCGCATATGATGACAGCCACCTCTATGTGGCCTACCGGTGTCATGACCCGGATCCCTCGAGAATCTGCGCCCGCGTGTGCGACCGGGACCGGCTCTGGGACGATGATTGGGTGGCCCTGGTACTCGATACCTTTAACGACCAGCGCCGAAACTTTCTCCTGGTCTGCAACCCGCTCGGGGTGCAGGCGGATAATATCGAGGTCACTGGCGGCGTAGCTTGAGAAGCTCATTGGCTTTGCGGGAGCAACGCCTGGCAAGAACCTGGAGTTCGACCCCACCTTCTCCACGACCCATACCCAGGCCCGCAGCCATGTCGACTCCAGTTTCGCTCCCACCAAAAGCCAGTATGAGCTGGGACTCACGGGGCGATGGGGTTTCACTCCTAACCTGGTCTTGAGCGGAGCGATCAACCCTGATTTTTCCCAGGTGGAGGCCGACGCTGCTCAGCTTGATATCAATACCCAGTTCGCGATCTATTATCCGGAGAAACGGCCGTTCTTTCTCGAGGGAGCCGACTTCTTCGCGAGCCGGCTGAACGTGGTCTACACCCGCACACTGGCCGACCCGGAATGGGGCGCCAAGGTAACCGGCAAGGAAGGAGCCGGCGCCATCGGGGCCTTCGTCGTAAGAGACGAGCGCACCAATCTGCTCCTGCCCGGCGTTGAGGACGACGAGACCATTGCTCTTCCCATTAAATCCACGAGTGCAGCGGGCCGGTACCGCCACGATATCGGCAGTTCATCCATGCTTGGAATCTTCGTCACCGACCGTGAGGGTGAGAGCTACTACAACAGGCTGATTGGCCTTGATACCGAAGTCCGTTTTGCCAGGAGCGAGCTCTTCAGGGGCCAGGTCCTGGGCACGCGGACCAGGTACCCGGACGACATTCCGGAGACATAT
>JAUXGG010000288.1 GCA_030622265.1 Candidatus Eiseniibacteriota bacterium | reverse complement strand
GGGGATACCGTGATGAAGCGGTGCGCCCGGAAGGTCCGCAAGATTCACGAGGGCAGGATCCTTACAGGCTTCGCCGGCGCCTCGGCCGATGCGCTTACCCTCTTTGACAAGTTCGAGGTCAAGATCGAGCAGTACAAGGGTAATCTGACCCGTGCCGTGGTGGAGCTCGCCAAGGATTGGCGGACCGACAAGATCCTGCGCCGGCTGGAAGCCCTGCTCGTGGTGATGGACGCCGAGCACTCCTTCGTGGTCTCGGGCACCGGTGAGGTCGTGGAGCCCGACGATGGAATCGTTGCCATAGGCTCGGGCGGCGGATTCGCCCTGGCCGCTGCCAGAGCGCTCAACGCCAACTCGGATCTTGATGCGAAGGCCATCGTCGAGGAATCCCTGAAAGTTGCGGCGCAGATCTGCGTCTATACAAATGATGAGATATCAATCGAGGTTCTTAAATAAAATGTCTAACCATCAGCTCACGCCCAGGCAGATCGTAAAGGAACTGGACAAGTATGTCATAGGGCAGCAGGAGGCCAAGAAGTGTGTGGCCATCGCCCTCAGGAACAGGTGGCGCCGCCAGCAGGTGACCGGCGACCTGAGGGACGAGATAATGCCCAACAACATAGTAATGATCGGCCCCACCGGGGTCGGCAAGACCGAGATAGCCAGGCGGCTGGCCAGGCTGGCCAGGGCTCCCTTCATGAAAGTGGAGGCCTCGAAGTTCACCGAGGTGGGCTATGTCGGGCGCGATGTGGAGTCCATGATACGGGAGCTCACCGAGCTCTCGGTAAGCATAGTAAGAGAAGAGAAGATGGCCGAGATCGAAGCCAAGGCCAAGGTGAACGCCGAGGAGCGGCTCCTCGATCTCCTGCTTCCGCGCCTGGCCAGGCGAAGCGGGATCGAAGCCGAAGAGCGAGCGCGCGAGGAGGATAAGCACCTGGCCACCCGGGAGAAGCTCCGTGAGAAGCTCAAGGCCGGCTCGCTCGAAGAGCGCAGGGTGGACATCGAGGTCTCCGCAAAGTCCTTTCCCATGATCGAGATCTTTACGCCCGCCGGCATTGAGGAGATGGACATAAATATCCAGGACATGCTCGGCGGTCTCGTGCCGCCGAAGCGAAAGCGCAGGAAGGTGAGCGTGGCCGAGGCCAGGGAAATTCTCACCCAGGAGGAGGCCCAGAAGCTGGTGGACATGGATAGAGTGATCTCTGACGCCATCGACAGAGTGCAGAACTCGGGGATCGTCTTCATCGATGAGATCGACAAGATCACCGGCGGAAAGTCCCCACACGGGCCCGATGTTTCCAGGGAGGGTGTGCAGCGCGATCTCCTGCCGATCGTGGAAGGATCAAGCGTGGCCACCAAGTACGGGATCGTACGGACCGAGCACGTGCTCTTCATTGCGGCCGGAGCTTTCCACTCGAGCAAGCCATCGGACCTGATCCCCGAGCTCCAGGGGCGCTTCCCGATTCGGGTAGAGCTGAGCAATCTTTCGGAAGATGATTTCGTGAGAATCCTGGTCGAACCCAGGAATGCCCTGATAAAACAGTACAAGGCGCTCCTGAAGACCGAGAAGGTCGATGTCACCTTCACCGAGGATGCGGTCAAGGAGATAGCCGCCATCGCGGCCAGGGTCAACGAAATCACCGAGAACATCGGTGCCCGCAGATTGCATACTGTGATGACCCGGCTTCTCGAGGACATTCTCTTCGAGGTACCGGACCTCAAGAAGAAACGTATCAGGATCACGGCCAAAACCGTGAAAGACAGACTCAAGGATATCGTTGAGGATGTTGACCTGACCAGGTACATACTCTAGAGGGAACTGGTACACACCCTAAGGAGAAAAGGAGCATATATGTGGGATAAGAAACACTTTCTCTCCATCCATGATCTGACGGGTGAGGATGTTAAGAATGTGATCGACAGGGGACTCGATCTTAAACGCCGCCACCATGGCGGCACGCTCGAGCCGCTGCTCGCCAATAAGTCCATGGCCATGGTTCTCAGGAAGCCCAGCCTTCGCACGCGCATGAGCTTCGAGATGGGCATGGTCGGCCTGGGCGGCCACGCGCTCTATATCGCGGACAAGGAGATCAAGATGGGCCAGAGGGAGGCCGTCTGCGATGTTGCCAGGGTGATGTCACGCTACGTGGATGTAATCATGATACGCACGTTCGCCCAGCGGGAGATCGAGGACCTGGCCGAATACGCTTCGGTTCCCGTGATAAACGCTCTCAGCGATCTCTATCATCCCTGCCAGGTGATGGGTGACGTGATGACGGTGGTCGAGCACAAGGGTAAGATCGAGGGTCTAAAGGTTGTTTTCCTGGGCGATGGCAATAATGTGGCCAACTCCTGGATGAACGCGGCCGCCAGGCTTGACTTCCATCTGGTCCTTACTATGGTCAAGGGCTTTGAACCCGACGCGAAGCTTCTCGAGCGGGCGAAGGGTGAGGGGGCAAGGATCGACATCGTCTACGATGTGCCCGAGGCCGTAAAGGACGCCGATGTGCTCTATACCGACGTCTGGGCCAGCATGGGTCAGGAGAAAGAGGCAAAGAGGCGCAATCAGACGATGAAGCATTTACAAGTTAATGATGATGTTCTCGGCCTTGCAAAGGACGATGTCATAGTGATGCACTGCCTGCCGGCTCACCGGGGATTAGAGATCACCGACAGCGTGATGGACGGAAAACACTCGGTGGTCTATGACGAGGCCGAGAACCGGATGCACATTCAGCGTGCTGTCATCGTGGAGCTCCTGGGTAAATGAGAATGAGACTCTGCCGGGCCCTGCCCGGTCTGCTGCTTGTTGCTGGTCTCCTTCTGTGGAGCTGTGCCAAGCAGCGCTTCCCGCCCGGCGGTCCCGCCGATACCACGCCGCCGTTCGTCGAGGAGATCACTCCGGCGAGCGGCTCGGTCAGCGTCGACCTGGCGAGCGAGATAACAATCCAGTTCAGCGAGAGCATGAAGAAAGGGACCGTGGAATCCGGCGTGGTGGTGAGCCCGCGCTGCCGCTGGAAGAAGCGCCACTGGGAGAAAGACGCCTTTATCCTCGTGCCCCAGGGGGGGCTGCAGCCGGAGACCACCTATCTGGTATCGGTCTCCAACAAGGCCAGGGATGCTCACGGCGCCTCAATGAAGTCCACCTTCGTAAGCGGGTTCTCAACAGGCGACAGCCTGGACAGCGGTATGATATCAGGCAGCGTGGCCTGGAAGAAAATGCATGTCGAAGGCGCCGTGGTGGAGATCCATGACGCGGAGGCGGTGGACACCCTGGGGGGCTTCACCGAGGCCGTACCCCTCTATGTGACTCTCTCAGGAACAAAGGGCGTATTCGATGTTCCCTTCGTGGATACGCAGAGGACGTATAAGGTCTTCTCCTACATCGATAAGGACCTTGACTCGAGGTACGATGCCGAGGAACAGGTGGGGTGTTATGGAGGCGTCGTGAGATTCAGTGGGGCCACAGTGGTGGAGGATGTGAAGGTGATGATCTGCGGCAAGACCCTGGGTGGTGGTGTCGTGGGGGTGATCGACACCTCCTCGGTACCGGATACCGTTACAGTCTCCGTGTCCTTGCACTCGAGATCGGATTCCACTTATTCTTACAGCGCGACACCTGGTGAAGGCGGCGCCTTCGAGTTCAGGTGCGTGCTTCCCGGGCCCTATGGCATCGAGGCCTTCT
>JAUXGG010000398.1 GCA_030622265.1 Candidatus Eiseniibacteriota bacterium | reverse complement strand
CGTGGCCGTCCTTGTGGAGGTTTCGATTCAGGTGGTCGCGGAAGGGGCGCTTCGTGACGAACATGTCGAAGGTCGCCTCCTTGACCTGTTCCCGCTCTTCAGGCGGATAAAGATCATAGAAGTGCTTGCCCAGGATTTCCTCCGGCTCATAACCCAGGATCCGCTTGACCACCGGGCTCGAGTAAGTGTAAATCCCGCTTGCGTCAACCTCCCATAGCCACTCCGAGGCATGCTCGGCCATGTCGCGGAATCTCTGCTCGCTCCTTCTTAAGGCTTCTTCGGCTCTCCTGTGCTCGGTCACGTCCTTGGCCGCTGCGATAAAGCCCTTGGGGTTGCCATCGGCGTCCTTCACCACGGCGGAATCGAACTCACCGACAAACCGGGTTCTATCCCTGCGCAGAAAAGTGTACTCCGCCAGCCTGAGGAAACCCTCCTTCAAGGTCAGCTTGAGGTTCGCGAGCGCCTTGGTCTGGCTCTCGGGGGCTATGAGCTCGAAGGCGCTCTTGCCGATGAGGTCTTCAGGCGATTCGTACCCGTACAGCTGGACGGCCCGCGGGGAAACCTTGGTTATGGTGCCCTGAAGATCGGTTACGGTAACGGCGTCCGTGGTGGTTCGCACCAGCGTCTCGTACATCTCCTCTTTTTCCCTGATGACGGCGCCCGCGAGCTTTGTCTCCGTCACGTCGGCCATGATGCCGGTGAATCCCACCAGCCGGTCATCCTGGAAAAGAGGCCGGCTCGACACCCGCATGTGGTGAGTTTTGCCGCCCTTGGACAGCACCTTGAGCTCGTATGTCTGGAGACCCCCGCTCAGGCTCTCCTCGAGCTTGACCAGGAAACCGGCAACATCGTTGGTATGAACGAAACAGTTGAAGGGACGCCCTGCGATCTCGGAGGGAGTGTAACCAAGAACCCTCTCCACCACGGGGCTTATGTATGTGAACCTGCCCTGGGTATCAAGCGTGAAGATCACCTCGTTGATGTTTTCCACCAGGGACCGGTGCTGTTCCTCCGACTGCCGTAAGGCCCTCTCGGCGTTCTTGCATTCGGTTATGTCCCTGACGATACCCTGTATGACCTTCTGACCATGGATCTCGAACATGCTGGCTGAGACTTTCGCGGGGAAGACCTCGTCGTTTTTCTTGAGGAAATTGACCTCGAAGCTGACGAACCCGTCCCTGGCGATGGTCTCGAAAGCCCACTTCGCTTTTTCCAGGTCCTCCTGCGGATGAAGATCCTGAATCTTGACCGAGGCGATCTCCGACTTCGAGCAGTCGAACATCTGGAGAGTCCTCCGGTTCACGTCAAGTATGTTGCCTTCGAGGTCGTGGATCAGTATCGCATCGTTGGAGTGCTGGAAGAGATTGCCGTACTTGTCTTCGCTTTCTTTTCTCGCCTGTTCTGCCTGCTTGCGCTCAGTGATGTCGAGCACGACACACTGGATCGCCGGCCGGCCATTGTAGGTTATTCGCCTGGAATGAAGATCGAGCCACCAAACCGACCCGTCCTTCCTGAAGGCCTTGAGCACATACTGCTGGGGAACATCCTCTCCGGCAAGCCTGGAGCGGTAACGCGCCCAGACAGTCTCGCGATGGTCAGGGTGGACGAGGGCCTGAAGGTCCTCGGGCCCGAGCGCGAGGAACTGATCCGCGGTGAAGCCCGTCATCCGGGTCATGGCGGAATTGGCGAAAGCCACACGCATATCCTGGAGAATGAAGATGCCCTGGAGCGACTGCTCCACAAGCTGCCTCAGGTTGTGCTCAGACCTGCTGAGCTCCGTCTCGGCGCGCTTGCGGTCCGTGATGTCCATTGTGACCTCGACGCATCCGGTGATCTTGCCACCGGCATCCTTGAGAGGATAAGCCTTGATGAACCACTCCCTGCCGTCAGGACTCCTCATCTCAAACTCGTGAGGTTCGCCCGTATCCAGTACCGACCGAACCGGGCACCCGTCACAGGCCACCCCGCGCCCGTGCCAGATCTCGTAGCAGTGGCGCCCGACGAGGTCGCTCGCCGTGGCACCCACGGAATCGGCCGCGGCCTTGTTGGCCCACAAGACATTCATTTCGGTGTCATGAAGCACGATGAGCTCCGCTATCATGTCAAGGATGGGGCTGCGCTCGGCGAGCAGTAGGCCACCCGAAGCGTCTCCGAAGCATGCAGTGTCTGTGTCGGTCGGCATTTTCATTTTTCCCGCTCCTGTGGTTGAGCCTGCCCGAGGGGGAAGGTGTCACACCATAAGATCAGTTTGCTCATTCATCTGTTTGTCGCTATTCAGTTGTTTCGTCATGTTTTGCCGAAACCTTGAGAGTTTCGAGAGAATCGGGAAGTACTCATGAGAATGAGGACGTGCTTGCCCGAATTGACTTGGGATAGAAAGGGGACCGCGCCCCTCAGGCTGCGCGGCGCCTTGGTCCCCGGAGATAAGGCGCCGTTCCCTCAGGTTGCGTTTAGGCTGCGCTTGACATCCCCGCGATTGGTGTGTTACTAACCACAGGGCGCTACATCGCAAAGGACTTGGTATTGAACTCGGTAGTTTTCGTATCCGCAATCTTCATCCTGGTATACGCGATTCTGGCCTTCCAGAAAGAAAAGCGGTCCAGGGTGGTGTGGATTGGCATCGTCCTCTTCGCCGTCTTCAATCCTGTTTTCGCCGGTGAGCGTTAGTGG
>JAUXGG010000322.1 GCA_030622265.1 Candidatus Eiseniibacteriota bacterium | reverse complement strand
TGGGCTATAAGCTCGCGCTTCTCACCATCTTCGTGGCCTCTCTCGCCGGTGCCATCGTCGGCCTCTTCGTCGCGAGGAGGTCGGAGAAGGGTATGATGGCGAGCCTTCGCTTCGGTCTCTTTCTGTCTCCGGCTGCCGTTGTTGCCCTTCTGTGGGGTAATGATATGCTGGACGCCTATCTCCGCATGATCTCGAGCTAGCGGCCTACCAGAACACCCGTCTGCAGCATTGCGCATACCCCAGTCATTGCGGCGCACCTTGAAGTATGCCTCATTCCGGGAACTTCGCGCGCCTTGCATCCGGGGAGTTTTGGTAGGCCCAAATAAAAAAGGATTCCCTGGGGCAGGTTCTGGTCTGCGGTTTACCTAGCCCTCGCCGATTCGCCCGGCTTATCAGTGATCCAACCAGAGCCTCTCGGTCCCCCGCCATCAGGGAATCCCACGAAAGACGGGCCCTGTCTCAGGCCCATCCGCTCAATATTGCATCCTCTGTGCCATCCGCCGCAGAATCCGACTCATGGCGCTAATTGCTGGGGTACCAAGTAGTTAGAATCCATGGAATCCGGGCAGGAGGCCGTCCGGGGTACGGAGAGATTGCAGAATGCGAGGTTCTGTTGCATTCTGCACCTATCCTGAGGCGCATCTGAGCGGCTTTGAGCCAAATTGCCTCAGGAAACTACCTAATTTGCTCTTGATTTTCCACCTTGCAAAGTGCATATTAATCAATTAGAATCCAGACTGCTTAAAGTATATGCGGGAGTAGGAGAGTAGAGCCCTCAGGTGTTCGCTCACCACAATGGATTATAATCATTCAGTTGTTTAGATTGCATCGCAAGATACCAGGTACGAAAGGGGGGATGACGTAAGCGACGGAATCCTGGCGGTGTTAAGTCTGGGATAGCAGGAGTTCATAAGGAGGTTAGGTTATGCCAGCGAAGAAAACGGGAATCCAGCCGCTTGCAGACCGAGTACTCGTCAAGAGGACTGAAGAGGAGAAGCAGACCAAGGGCGGCATCATTGTTCCGGATACGGCTAAGGAGAAGCCCGTGCAGGGCAAGATCGTAGCGGTTGGGCCGGGCAGGATGAACGATACCGGGAAGCGGATACCTCTTGAGCTTAAGAAGGGTGACAAGGTTCTGTTCGGCAAGTATTCCGGTACAGAGGTCACGGTAGGTGATCAAGAGTACGTAATCATGCGTGAGGACGATATCCTCGCTGTAATAGGCTAGTTCTTTTCACAGGTAAGTTTTCTGTGTATGTCTGGAGGTGACGTAGATGGCAGCCAAGCAACTTCGTTTTGATGAGGATGCCAGGCGTGCTCTCGAGAGAGGGGTAAACCGGCTCGCGGATACGGTCAAGGTAACCCTCGGCCCGAGAGGAAGGACCGTGGTCCTGGAAAAGAAGTGGGGGGCCCCGACGGTTACCAACGACGGTGTGACCATTGCCAAAGAGATAGACCTGGAGGATCCCTACGAGAACATGGGAGCCCAGATGCTCAAGGAAGTCGCGACCCGGACCAGTGATATCGCTGGTGACGGGACTACGACGGCTACGATTCTTGCACAGGTGATTCTCAGGGAAGGTCTGAAGAACGTCGTTGCCGGCGCAAACCCCATGGAGCTCAAGAGAGGGGTCGAGAAAGCTGTCGAGAAGATAGTCGAGCAGCTTCAGAAGATCTCCAAGCCCGTGAAGAGCGCGAAGGAGATCGCACAGGTAGGTTCGATCTCCGCTCATGGTGACGAGACCATCGGCAATCTTCTTGCCGACGCCATGGACAAGGTAGGCAGGGAAGGTGTTATCACCGTCGACGAGGCCAAGGGCATGGAAACCACGCTCGATGTCGTCGAGGGGATGCAGTTCGACAGGGGCTATCTGTCCCCGTATTTCATTACCGACGCGGAAAACATGACCGTGGAGCTCGAGGATCCTTATATCCTGATCCATGAGAAGAAGATCAGCATCATGAAGGATCTTCTGCCTCTCTTGGAGAAAATCTCGCGTTCGGGCAAGTCCCTGCTGATCCTCGCCGAGGACGTAGAGGGCGAGGCCCTGGCCACCCTGGTAGTCAACAAGCTGAGAGGCGTCCTGAAGTGCGCCACCGTCAAGGCCCCGGGCTACGGTGACAGGCGGAAGGCCATGCTCGAGGACATCGCGGTCTTGACCGGCGGACGCCTGATCGCCGAAGAGGTCGGCATCAAGATCGAGAACGTGGAACTTGCGGACCTGGGCAGCGCCAAGCGCGTGATGATCGACAAGGAGAACACCACGATCGTAGGCGGCAAGGGTGCCAAGAAGGACATCGAGGGAAGGATCGCCCAGATCAGGACGGCGATCGAGGATACCACGTCCGACTATGACAGCGAGAAGCTCCAGGAACGGCTGGCCAAGCTGGCCGGTGGAGTGGCAGTGGTCAGGGTCGGCGCCGCGACCGAGGTCGAGATGAAGGCCCGCAAGGCGATGGTCGAGGATGCGCTGCACGCGACCAAGGCCGCCGTCGAAGAGGGCATAGTCCCCGGCGGCGGAGTCGCTCTGTTAAGAAGCATCGGCAGTCTCGATGCTCTCAAGGGGTTGACAGGTGATGAGGCCGTGGGTGTCAACATCGTAAGGCGCGCCCTCGAGGAGCCTGCCAGGACGATCGTTGAGAACGCCGGGCTGGAAGGCTCGATCGTGGTAGAGCAGATCAAGTCGAGGAAGAATGCCAACGAGGGTTTTGATGCGGCCGCTTTGAAGTATGTGAACATGATCGAGGCCGGCATCATCGATCCTCTCAAGGTGACCAGATCGGCGCTTCAGAACGCGTCGTCGGTTGCTGCCTTGATGCTCACAACCGAAGCTCTGGTAACAGAGATTCCCGAGAAGGAGAAAGCACCGCCCATGCCTCCGGGAGGAGGCGGCTACGGCGAAGGCATGTACTAGTACATGCCCCAGGCCTTTGGCTGTGCGATCCAGGCTTTGGAAGCGGGAATTAAGGCTTCGGCCTGAGAAAGTGGATATGGTCCGGGCCGGGGTCCTTCTACCCCGGCCCGGTGTCAATCTTAAGGGGACGGCATTGCTGTCCGTTCTGATCTTTAAAGAGGTGGTCCAGGCGGTTGAAGCCCACAAAGCGTGACCATGACCTGCTGAAATTTCCCGTGGAGCCTTTCGAGGTCGAAGCGGGCCTTAGCGTGAAAGATGCTCTTGAGAAGATGGGACGCACGTCGTTCCAGGCCAGGACGCTTGCGACCGCCGTGGACATATGGGAGAGCATGCTGCTGGATGATGCGACGGTGTTCCTCGGACTTGCCGGCGCGCTCGTCCCGGCCGGGATGCGAAAGCT
>JAUXGG010000403.1 GCA_030622265.1 Candidatus Eiseniibacteriota bacterium | reverse complement strand
TGCTCTCTTACCAGATCATCGAGGGTGATATCCTTGCCCACGGTCACGCCGTAGGCGATCTCGGCTCCCGCCCTGCAGATGAAGTCAACCTCGGCATCCACCACATCGTCGGGCAGCCTATAAGTCGGTATGCCGTAGCGGAGCATTCCTCCCGAGCGCTTCTGGGCTTCATAGATCTTGATACTGTGGCCCTTCCGGCCCAGGAACCAGGCCGCGGTTAGACCCGCCGGGCCGGCTCCGATGATACCGATGGACTTGCCCGTATCAGCCTCGCGCCGCGGCGTCCCCTCATATGTGCCGGGAGCATCGGTTATGAAACGCTTTATGGCATTTATGCCTACGGGCTTATCCACATCACCCCGGCGGCACACCACCTCGCACTTGCGCACGCAGACGCGCCCACAAATAGCGGGAAGCGGGTTGGTCTCCCGAATGAGATCGACCGCCTTGCGGTACTGGCCCATCCCTGAGAGCGCGATATAGCCCTGTACGTCCACGCCGGCGGGGCAGCCTTCCGTACAGGGGGCTACACAATCCGCGAAGTGGTTGGAAAGCAGGAGCTCCAGGGCCGTCTTCCTCGCGGCGGTAATACGATCGTTCTTGGTGGTGACCTCCATGCCGGGGGAGACCCGGGTGGCACAGGACGGCACCAGGTTCCAGCGGCCCTTCACCTCCACCACGCAGAGAAAGCAGGACCCGTAAGGCTCGAGGTTGGGCGAATAGCAAAGCGTTGGAATGGAGTCAAGATCCTGCTCGCGCACCACCTCGAGGATGGTCTGTCCCTCTCGGGCCTCGATCTCCTTGCCGTTTATGGTGAGTTTAATCTTCTCTGTCGTTTCGGTTTTCATTTTGTGTATATCGCCTCGAACCTACAGCTTGTGATGCACCGACCGCACCTCACGCACTTCTCGGTGTCTATTACGTGTTTCTTCTTAGGCTCGCCTGAAATCGCATCGACCGGACACTTCTTGACGCACAGCGTGCACCCGGTGCACTTCTCCTCATCGATGAAAAAGTCGACCAGGGCGCTGCAGCTGCCGGCGGGACAGCGCTTGTCGACTATGTGAGCGTCGTATTCATCCTTGTAATACCTGATGGTGGTAAGCGCAGGGTTGGGCGCCGACTGGCCCAGCCCGCAGAGACTGGCTTCGATGATCTGCTTGCCCAGCTCCTGCAGCTTGGGCACATCCTCCGGCACGCCCTCTCCCATCGTGATCCTGGTCAGGATCTCGAGCATCCGAAGCGTCCCGATACGGCAGAAAGTACACTTCCCGCAAGACTCGCTCTGGGTGAATTCCAGGAAGAACCTGGCGATCTCCACCATGCAGGAGGCGTCGTCGAGGACCACCAGGCCGCCCGAGCCCATGATGGCCCCCGTGGCCGGTATGGACTCGAAATCCACCGGGGTCTGATCGAGCGAGGCGGGGATGCATCCACCGGAAGGACCTCCGCACTGAACGGCCTTAAACTCCCTGCCGTCCTTGATCCCCCCGCCTATCTTAAATACAAGATCATGAATCGTGGTTCCCATCGGGACCTCGGCCAGGCCGCCCCGCACCACCTTGCCGGCCAGGGCAAAGACCTTGGTTCCCTTGCTCTTCTCCGTCCCGAAGGCCGCGTAACGCTCGGCGCCGTTCGAGATGATCCAGGGAACATTGGCGAAGGTTTCCACATTATTGTTGTTCGTGGGCTTTTGCCACAATCCCTTTTCCGCAGGAAACGGGGGCCTGATCCTCGGCATGCCCCGCTGGCCCTCGATGGAGGCAAAGAGAGCGGTCTCCTCACCACAAACGAATGCCCCTGCCCCCTGCTTTATCTTGAGATCAAAGTCGAAACCCGACCCGAGTATGTTCTCGCCCAGATAGCCCTTTTCACGGGCCGCGGCAATGGCCAGCATCAGCCGGTGGATCGCCATGGGGTACTCCGCGCGGCAGTAGACGTAGCCAAAAGATGCGCCGATCGCCCGGGCGCAGATGATCATCCCCTCCAAGACGGCATGGGGATCGCCCTCGAGGATCGAGCGGTCCATGAACGCGCCCGGGTCGCCCTCGTCTGCATTGCAGACCACATACTTGGTGTCGCTTTCCTGCTTCGCGGCAAACGACCACTTAAGCCCCGTGGGAAAACCGGCGCCACCACGTCCCCTTAAGCCCGAGTCCTTGACCTCCTCGATAATCTCCTCGGGAGACATCTCTTTCAAGGCCTTCGTGAGGGCTCCGTAGCCACCCACAGCCTCATAGTCCTCAAGCGACTCGGGATTGATGGTCCCGCAGTTTCTAAGAACGATCCGCGTCTGGAGCTTTATGTAGTCGGCATCCGAGCCGCCCTCATCGCCGGCGGAATCCACGCTATAAGCCACGTGCTCATCCAGGACCTCACCGGCCACGACGTGCCGGTTAAAAATCTCGTCTGCGAGCTCGGGGGTCACTTCACGGTAGATGGTACGGTTACCGTTCTCGCGGACCTCGACCAGGGGTTCGCGATAACACATGCCGATGCATCCGGTACGGGAGAGCTCGAAACTACCCGGGTTGGCCCCGAGCAGCTCTTCAAGCCTGTCATACGCGAGCTGAGCGCCCGCGGAGAGCCCGCAGGTACCCATGCCCACAATTACTTTCTTCATCCACCCTCCGGTCGCGCACCCGCCCGGG
>JAUXGG010000376.1 GCA_030622265.1 Candidatus Eiseniibacteriota bacterium | reverse complement strand
CATTATTATTCTGGGGCATAATCAATGGATGGGGGATCACAAGACAAGGGGGCAGACCTCGCAAAGACCTGCCCCCGTAATCGGTTCTCGGCCTGCTTAGCCCTACCGCAGGAGCGTGATTCGCCGTACGCACCACTCCCGCTCAACTTCTAGGAGAAGGAAGTAGATTCCGCTGGCAACCCGGTTACCCTGGGCATCTCTCCCGTTCCACTCGGTACTGTGGACTCCCGGCCCTACTACCTCTCCTTCAACCAGACCGGCGACCCGTCGCCCCTGGACATCAAGGACACTGACACTCACCGGAGCCCAGGTTGGTGTCGAATACGAGATCGTAGAATACGGAGTGAAGGGATTCCGTGCGCCAAGCTCGACCTTATACGCAACTGTCTGATCCGTCGTGAGGAAGCTCGGTCCGCATACAGCCGGAGGAGTTTGCGGAACATCCGAACCGGAATCATATGTATATCCAGAGAGCGTCAGGCCTGTTACGTCAAAGCAGAAGGATCCTGACGGACTCCGGGCCTTCTTGGTCTCGACAATCGCAATACCGGATGCGGCGCTGACTCCGGTGTCCCCAACCTGGGTGACCGCTCCTGACCAATCGCCGGTCACGGTTACTCCCGGAACCGGGTTGTGGCTGGCATCGTGCACGGTCACTGAGGCGCTGCCGCTCCAGAAGCTCTTTCCGAGGTCCACGTTCTCAACTGTCAGCCCATGCACATGGAGATACTGAACCGAGCCGCTGGTTATAGTGAAGGCGCCAGCCGATACATCCTCTGCGCTGTTGGTGGCAGCATCGAAGGCCACGACCTTCACGTATGCATCGGTTGACGGATCGTTCGGGACATTCCAGGGATGGACCCCGTCATTCGGCTCACCTGTGGCAATCTCGGTGAATGGGCCCCCCGCACCTGTAGTCGAATACGAGATGTCAATTGAGGTAACACCCACGTTGTCACTCGCCATCCAGGTGATATCGTGCGTAGTTCCCGCTTCCCAGCTCTCGCCTCCATCGGGAGCGACAACTGCAACCACTGGAGGCTCGGTGTCGGACGGACCCGAAACCGAATTAAGCGCACCCGGAGTGCCGAGGTCGGTTCTCGATCCGCCAAACGTGCCTCCCCGCGCCACGGCTTCGGCCCAATTGGAACCTGCATTGTTTTCCTGCGCGGCATCCACAAGCTCCATCGATTTGCCGTCAGGATCCGGCCAGGGTGAAACCCCGGTGTAGAACACCTCATCCACCAGCGCCCCCAGATCGTCTTGGAGAATGACCTCGTCGTCGCCGTTGGCGAGCAGGAAGCTGCCGTAGACATAGTCCGGCGTATAGCCGCCGTTCTGGCTGGTCTTACTGTTCCGTCCGAGCACCAGATAGCCACCGGCCGGGACCATGAGCGAGCCGCCATTGTCTATGACATGAAGATCGGAGCCATTGTCACAAATGGTATAGCCGTCGATGTCGACACCTGAAGTGCCCGGATTGTAGATCTCGAACCACTCGCCCTTGATATCAGATGCTGCAGCCGGATTCTGCATGATCTCGTTGATCACAAGACCCTCGGGCGGTCCCCCGCTGGTTTCGTACATTATTCTTAAGCCGCCGCCTGGCTTAAGCACCCGCCAGAGCTCCTTGAGCGTCGCCCTGGGATCCGGAGTCTGCTCCACCGAGGAGACCCCCATAATCCCATCGAAGACATCATCATCAAATGGCAGCGGCCTCCCGGGCTCGGTATGGACGAATTCAGCGTTTGCTATTCCCATCCACCTTGCATTGGCCTCGCAGACATCGCGGCGCTTTCGCGAACCCTCGACTCCTACAACCTTCCCCGCAAAGGGTGCGACGATCAGAGAGGGCCATCCGTCTCCGGGACCGAAGTCCAGGAGCCGTTTGCCATCGCCCCCAGTGCTTAACAGAAAATCAAATAGGGCGCCGCGGTCACACTAGTGACTGCGCTTGGTAATATCAAACTCCTGGTAGATCACCGGAAGGCAATAGCCCGACTGCGATTCCATCTCGTCATAGAAGAACTCCTCGGAGTTACAACTCTCCGGCTGGAGTCTCCGCTCGATTCATTCAACCACAGATTCCGGCAACCGCCCGCTCCCTATGTTGACAATCCAATGCCAGCCATCCAATGTTGGCGGTCCAATGCCGCTATCCAATGCCGGCCGCTTTATGCCAGCCGTGAAACCTCAAGCGCCGCCACTGCCAATCCCGTAACACCTTTCAGCTCCACATCGGGGATTTCAAATGGGATCCGGGGTTGCTGATTCCGGTGCAATCCTGCCCGGACCAGGATTGTCTTCATCCCGAGATGTTTGGCCGGTATTACGTCGTTGTCGATCCTGTCGCCGACCATCACGCACTCACCGGGAGTGACGCCGCACGCCCGGGCGATCCGCTCGAGATAGCGAGGGTCCGGCTTGGTAATATCAAAATCGTCCTGGGTGAACCGATAAGTGAAGAAGTCGATGAGTGATTCATCTTTAAGAAGATCCAGGAGCTCCTCACCGTACTGGCCGGCAATACCTATCCGGAAGTCCCGTGCGATTGCCTCAGCTTCTCCCCGGAACCCCGGCATGATCCTTAAGGGCGGCCTGTTCGGCCGCCACCTGGAAAGGAACTCATCATATAGCCTGTCGAAGATTGCCAGGTCGGGTTTCAGGTGTTTCCAGAAGACATAGGCCAGAACCCTGGGACAGAAACCCTCTATGGCCTCATTGAGATCTTCATAGAGCGTCCCGGATGAATAGCCGGGGACCACGCCGGACAGGACGTCAACGGCAGCCTTAACCCGCGCTTTATCATCCTCTGATTCATCCAGGATGACCCCGCCTGCAT
>JAUXGG010000258.1 GCA_030622265.1 Candidatus Eiseniibacteriota bacterium | reverse complement strand
GCATTAAACGCCCTGATCATACCAGACACCGTCCCGAGGAAACCCAGGAGCGGTGCGATCGTGGCCAGGGTCGCCAGCCAGATCAGACCCCTTTCAAGGAAGGATGTCTCGATCGCGCCGGCGGTTTCGATGGCTCGCTCGACCGCCTCGGTTCCCCTGTCCACCCGTTTCAGTCCGGCATGCAGGATGGCCGCGATCGGCCCCCTGGTTCTTTCGCACTCAGCCGCGGCAGCATCGACACCCTTCGAGTGAAGAACATCGAGCACGCGCTTCATCAGTTGCCTGACATCCGTCCGGGCGCGGCTCAGGGTTACGGCTCTTTCTATAATAACGGCCACACCAATTATCGATGCAATAAGGAGAGGATACATGAACGGTCCGCCCTTGAAGAAGAGCTCGACCAGCCCGCTCTGTTTCACCCGCGCAAGGAAACCGTCTTCGGTCACCACGACCTCATCCGGCGTGGTCTCAAGGGATTTCAAGAGATCGGCCAGGGAGCTGTCCACCATACTCTCTTCGGCAGGCATCTCCTCGGCGGGGGTTTCGCCTTCTGTTTCGGTTGTACTTTCCTGGGACAAACAAAGGCCCGCTGAGAGAACAAGGGCAATACCAACAATCAGAGACAGGTGCCAGAACTTAAAACGAAACATGAAGCTTCTCCTTGCAGAAGTTACCGCTGATCTGACTGACGAATCACCAAAAAAGCCTGCCGGCGGACCTCATCGGACATGCCTAACAAGCGTGTTATATGGATAAACTCTAATAGTGACGCCAAGGGTTGTCAACCCTTTTTTAGTACTCGTGTTTTTCGGTGCTGTAGACGATTCTATACTCGCCGAAACCCCTCTCATCGACCAGCACGAAACGCATCTTCGCCGACCGCGCCAGGCGGTCGGGCAGATCCCTGACCGGCTCTCCGGGGCCGTCGTAGGTCCAGATCTCATAGGCCTTCCCGTGAACGGTGCTCCCCCCGGTTTGCTCAGAAAAGGCATCGTCATTGAACACGGCCTGGTCCCAGCTGCCCTCGTCGGACGAGCCGGTTTTCAAGCCCACCCTTGAGAACGGGTCTGTCGGGACGGGCTCGGAACTCCCGCGTATGTCCCTGGTGTTCTTGACGAATTCGAAGTCGGAATAGTGACTCTGGATATCATCCGGAGGCCCGTACTTGATGTACAGCCTTCCCCTGTCGCTCAAGGCTCCCCTGTTCTTGGCGCTTGCGTAATTCTGGTCGGCGTACTTGACCCTCCGGAAATGCTCTATCAGGGCTTCGTTCTCGACCGTTCCGGGACTGGGGTCGATGTCGACCCAGAGGGATCTCAAGAATCCCTCCTGGTCCCCGGGAGACAGGGACTTGAACGTCTCCATCTCGTCATGGGTGAAAATGTAGGTGAGGTCCCCGAGCGCCTCGATCTCGTGCCTGCCCCAGGAATAGACGGACCACGCGACATCGAACCTGCGCTGGCTCCGTGCAAGCACTTCTCCATCGCGGTCAACAAGGCTCAGGGAAAGGAGATAACTGCCGGCGGGCAACGAGGTGATATTAAAGAGCGCAGTGCTTCCCACCACATTCCCCCTCAAGTCAATGGGGTTCTCCGTACCGTAGATCTCCCGCCCCGGCCTGTTGATGATGGAGTAGCGGACGAGAAGCGTATCCTCGCGGTGGGCCTCCCTCAGGTCGTAAACCTCGAAGTAGATGGGCAGCTCGGCCAGCAGAAGCCCGTAACGCCGGTGCGGGTTCGGCATGACCTCGAAGCCCGACTTGTGAAATGAGCCCTCGTAGATGCGGCGCAGGCTCCGCGCGAATTCCACGTCACTCAGGGAGATGCCGCCGCTGGGGAAGGCCGGGCTCTCTACGACCAATTCGATCTCCCCGCTCCTGTAGTCGCCACGCATAAACGAGAGGATCTCCTTCTTACGCGCGTTGAGGTCCTTAAGAATGATCCGCGCGGTATAGGTGCCGGGAGGCACGACCACCTTGGATTGCAGAACCTGGATAGTGCCCCGGTCGGACGCGTCGTCGGCAGAGGCGGCCCCGACCGTGACCTCCCTCTCACTCTCCCCTGCCACATCCCCCAGGCTGTCGAGGAGCACCACCTCAAATCTCAGTTTCCCCTCGAGGCCCCCATCCATCTCCACGAAGGTCAGCTGATCATTGGAGACGATGCAGGAGATGACCTCGACATTGTTCTCGCGGTCATGGATGAACGTCACCACGTCGGCGTGGAAAACGATCTCTCCGGTGCTCGGGGCAGGGATATCCGTGCTTTCAGACCAGGCCCAGCCTGTGGATACGCTCAATATCTGGGTGGTGATAAGAAGAAGGGGTAGCATAAGAGCTACCCCGCTGACTCTTCTTATGTCAATCATAGCTAGAATCCGAGGCCGAGAGATATCTTGTGCGAAACGTCAAGGAACCCCATCTCGGAATAGCAATAGTCCACGGTCCAGATCGAGGGCTTGTTCTCCAGGCCGATCCTTATGAACGGGAACTGTATCCCGAATCCGGCCGCGATCCCTTCCTCGTCCCTGTTGAACCTGTAGCCGCCTCTAAGGGCGACCTCGAAATCCTCAGCGGGTCCCCTGTAAGCATACTCGGCACCCAGATTGAGCCGCTCGGCTCCGTCCGGCGGGTGATCGAATTCGACCGCACCAAGCAGGCGCTGCTTCGGGTTCTCGAGCAAGGGCATCGCCGCTCCGACCTTGAAGGTGACCGGCATCGGGCTCTCCTTACCATCATCCAGGAACTTGTACCCGCTGCCCATGTTGAGAAACGCCATACCGATCTTGATCCCCCTGAACCCTGTATCATAGATCGTACCCAGGTCCACCGCGAAAGTCTCTCCGCTGTAGTCTGCGAGGCCTTCATGAATCCACTTGAGCGAGGCGCCGAATGAGAACCGGTCGGTCAGCATCCTCGCATAGGTAAACGCGAAAGCCATGCTCCCGGCATCGAAGCTGTACCCGGTACCGTCCGGCCTGTACTCGGTAGTCTCAGGCATGGGGTCCATCTGGAGCACGGTCGCACTGATTCCGATCACGCCCGGAATGAAACCGTATGAGAACACATACGTGGCATACTCGTGGCTCAACTCAGCGGGCCATGACCCATGGTTGAGGCTGAACCTGCTTCCCGTGATCGTGGCAATTCCAGCGGGATTCCAGTACGTGCTGGTGGCGTCATCCTGAATCGCGACAAACGCCTCCCCCATCGCCACACCTCTGGCGCCCACACCTATCTTCAGGAACTGTGCGCCGACCGTTCCGACCTTTTCGAATGTTTCCGCCGACCAGCCTGCACCGGCAAGCAGAAACGCTACAACAACCGCGATCAAAAAGGCTCTCCTCAATGTACTCCTCCTTCCACCTAAACGATCGTCGCTACCTGACGATTACGAACTTGTTAACCTGCTCACCTTCCGGAGATTCTACATGCATCAGATATATCCCGCCAACAACTTCCTGGTCATTCCTTGAAACCAGGTTCCAACCGGGCGGCTCCCGCGAGGGATCGGTGGGGTCCTCGAAGTAGCGGCTCCACACCAGGTCCCCGGAAAGGCTGTATACCCTGACCATCGATCGCCTGGGAAGATTGATGAACCTGATCCTGCGGCCCGACGGATCCCTGTCATACTCCGCCAGATCACCGATCGCGCGCCCCGTTTCCCTGGCACCCTCATACATACCGGGATAAGGATTGGGCACGACCCGCGCCAGGCCGGTCACTCTTGCCGGACTGCTCCTCGGGTATACCACCTCCATCGACTGTGAATAGCTGCCGTACCGCCGGGTGTAAACCGTATCATGAGCGGCAGTAATGGTCTTCTCGGCGCTCCCGTCATCGAAGGCGGTCACCGCATACCAGTAAGGGAGGCCGTTGTGGACATCCTCGTCCACATAGCGGTACTTCCCGATACCCAGAAGCCCCGTGTCTATTTTGGAGAGATCCTCAAGCTCAAAGTGGGCAATGAGCGGCCATTGATCCCCTGAAGGGACCTCGCTCTC
>JAUXGG010000108.1 GCA_030622265.1 Candidatus Eiseniibacteriota bacterium | reverse complement strand
GGGCTGACCGTCTTCGCTTTCGAAGTCGATCCCCTGACGCGAAATCCCCAGGGCTCCCACCAGGGAGCTCACTCCGGTGGTCCTTGCATGGGGAATTGCGATTCCCTTACCGATACCGGTGCTGCCCTTGTACTCCCGCTCGAGGGTATCATCGACGAGAGTATCCCGGTCGGACCCCTCACAGCTGGAGGCTATGAGACCGGCGAGCTCGTCGATCGCCGCCCATTTATCAATATCCGTATCCCATATCTTCACGCGTTCGATGCTTATAAGTTTCTCAAGAATCATTACAGGGCCTCCAGAACACACTATGTAGATTCGTAAAGGGACCGCACGATCTGCTCGCCCTTGACGGTGAGCACGGGGCACTTGGCCAGCCGAAGGATCATCTCTCCCTCATCAAAATAGATATCGCGCCTACTCATAGGCTCTTCAATCTCACCAATGATAATAAGACTGGCATCCAATTGGGTAGCTTTATCTACAACTTCCCTGTGCACCACTCCCTTGAGAAGTTCGGTGGTGATCACCAGGTCCTTGTCCCGGGCCAGCCTCTCAACCGCCCCGAGGTAGCGCTTCCCGTCCTCCTCGAGGTCGTGTTCCAGATCGACCTCCTCCTCCTGGACGAAGATCTTCGCGTTAAGCAGTTCCTCCAGCATCTTCTCGTTCACCACGTATACGGCATGGAGTTGCGCACCATAGGCTCTTGCCAGGGCGATGGCATACCGGGCGGCATCGAGGGCCCCCTCGGTGGCATCCACGGACAGCACAATCTTGGCGAGCGGCGCACTGCTCATTACCTCACCCCCCTGCGGGCTTCCAGCCTGCCTTTGACCAGTTTGAGCGCGAAGAACGCTTCGCGGTCGGCTTCTTCCAGTGAATCCTCTATGAACTTGACCGTCTCCTCATAGTCGGGGATGAAGACCTTCTCCAGGGCATTGACCCTCCGCACGGTCTTCTGGATCTCGCGGGCCAGCCTTATCAGAGATATCCGCGATTCGGCGAGTCTTCCGATGGCTGCGATGGCGTTCTTGAATCTCACCACCGCCTCGTCGGTCCATACCGACGTGGCCTGCGGACCATAGTAGGGAGCATTGTCTTTCAAGGATACATTAACCGTGGGGATCGCGACGCCCATGATTCTTCGTTCCCTCAAGGTGATATCAGTCTTCACATTTACGGCGCGTGAGGCGAAAGAAATCCCGGAGTCGCCGCTTGCAAGCTGCGCTTCCATCAAGGCTGTGTGCGCCCGGGCAAGCTCCTCATCGACCCGCTTCTGCGCCTCGACCGCCCTCGCCGTCAGGCCTTTGAGCTCGACCACGAGGATCTCACGCTTCTGCTCGAGAAGCTCGTGGCCCTCGTGCGCAAGCTCAAGGTCCTGCCTGAGCCTGATCAGGTTGGTCCGGGTCGGGGCTACTTCGTATCGCGCCATTTCACTTCCTGTAGTATTTCTTCAGCTCTTCCTCGGTAAGCCTGTGCAGCTCTTCCCTTGATAGCACCGAGAGCACCTTCCAGCCGAGATCCAGGGTCTGCTCTATCGAACGGTCCTCATCGAAGCTCTGAGAAAGGAAATCATTCTCGAAGGCATCCCCAAACTTAAGATACGTATGATCCACCGGTGCCAGTTCTTCCTCGCCGATCACGCTTGCCAGGGCCCTTATGTCCTTAACATGCGCATAGGCCGCGAAGAGCTGGCTCGCCAGGTGCGCGTGGTCTTCCCGGGTCATGCCCTCACCGATCCCGTCCTTCATCAGCCGCGAGAGCGACGGCAGGCCGGCGATGGGCGGGTAGATGCCCCGCTGGCTCAAGTCCCGCTCCAGCACTATCTGCCCCTCGGTTATGAAGCCTGAAAGGTCGGGAACAGGATGCGATATGTCGTCATTGGGCATCGTCAGGACGGGCATCTGGGTTATGGAGCCGGGCCGGTCCTTTATGATACCGGAGCGCTCGTAGAGACTCGCAAGGTCGCTGTAAAGGTAGCCCGGATAGCCCTTTCTGCTGGGGATCTCCTCACGCTCGGTTGAGATCTCCCGCAGGGCCTCGCAGTAGTTGGTCATGTCGGTCATGATCACCAGGACGTGCATGCCCATCTCCGTAGCCAGGTACTCGGCAACGGTGAGAGCCACCCTGGGAGTGATCAGGCGTTCGACCGATGGGGCATCCGCAAGGCTCAGGAAAACTGCCGCACGCTCCATCGCGCCCGACTCCTCGAAGTTCCTTATGTAGTACATCGCCTCGTCGTGCTTAATCCCCATGCCGGCAAAGACCACCGCGAAACCGGAATCCTCACTCACGATTCTGGCCTGTCTCGATACCTGGGCGACCAGATGCATGTGGGGAAGGCCGCTGCCGGAGAAGATGGGCAGCTTCTGGCCCCTGACCAGCGTGTTCATGCCGTCAATAGCCGAGATACCGGTCTGGATGAACTCCCGCGGATACTCCCTGGCGGTCGGGTTGATCGGAAGCCCGTTCACATCGCTGGGTTCCCCAATGGGATCGGGGCCGCCGTCAATGGGTCTCCCCAACCCGTCAAAGACCCTGCCCAGGACCTCGGGCGAGACGGCCATCCTTAAGGGCTCACCCCGGAAGCGCACCCTGGTGGAACCGAGCTTGAGGCCTGAGGTTCCCTCGAAGACCTGCACCACGGCGGCACCGCTCGAGACCTCCAGGGTCATCCCCAAGCGCACCCTGCCCGTACCGTCGATCACCTCCACCAGCTCATTGTATCCCACATCATGGATTCCCCGGAGCGCGACGATCGGCCCCGATATCTCCTCGATGCCCACATACTCACGCTGGTCGAGGAGGTCGCGCCGTCTCGGCCTATCCAAAGATGCTTCCGAACTCATTTATCGACTCCTCGAGCTTTTTCTCAAGCTCCTCGAGCTTCCCGGCGTCCTCGTTGGCGTATTCGAATTTCATTTGCATGATATCCCGCATCACCCCGAGTTTTTTCAGACCCACAAGGGTCCCGCCCTTCTTTATGGCCTCCAATGCCAGATCATAGAACCTCACGATGATCTTGAGCATCCTGTACTGCTTCTCGGCCACGCAGAAGGCGTCAACCTCATCGAAGGCGTTCTGCTGAAGGAAAGCGTTCTTGAAAATGTTGGCGGTCTCGAGAATGAGACGCTGGCTGTCGGGTAAGACATCGGCGCCCACCAGCTTAACCACCCTCTCGAGTCTCGCCTCACGCTGCATGATCGAAATGATTGACGACCTTAAGTCTTTCCATTCACCATTGGTGGTCTCATCCCACCACTCGGTCACATCATCGGTGTATTCGCTGTAGCTTGCGAGCCAACTCACCGACGGGTAATGACGCGCATTGGCCAGCTGCTTATCCAGTGCCCAGAAGGCTCTCACAAAACGCTTGGTATGCTGCGTGACGGGTTCTGAGAAGTCGCCGCCCGGAGGCGAGACGGCCCCGATCGTGGTAATCGAACCGTCGGCGCCCGATAAGGTCTCCACCGCGCCGGCCCGCTCATAGAACTCGGCAAGCCGCGTGGGAAGATAGGCTGGGAAACCTTCATCGGCGGGCATCTCCTCAAGCCTGCCCGAAAGCTCTCTCAGGGCCTCGGCCCAGCGGGATGTGGAGTCCGCCATGACCGCCACGTGATAGCCCATGTCGCGGTAGTACTCGGCAAGCGTGATCCCCGTATAGATGCTGGCCTCTCTCGCGGCCACCGGCATATTGGATGTATTGGCGATCAGGATCGTGCGTTCCATCAGGTACCTGCCGGTGCGGGGATCGATGAGCCTGGGAAAATCGAGCAGCACCTCGGTCATCTCGTTGCCCCGCTCGCCACAGCCGATATAGACAACAAGATCGGCATCGCACCACTTCGCGAGAGCGTGCTGGACCATGGTCTTGCCCGTGCCGAAGCCGCCGGGCACGACCACAACCCCACCACGCGCGACCGGAAACAGAGTATCAAGAACACGCTGCCCGGTAATCAGCGGCACCGTGTGGGGTCGTCTTGTCTTATAGGGTCTGCCCACCCGGACCGGCCACTTCTGGTAAAGCTTGAGCTCACGCTCGCCGCCGTCGCCCTTGAGGCGTCCGATCACATCCTCGAGCGCATACTCCCCGGGCGGGGCTATGTCCATGAGCGTGCCACCCATCCTGGGCGGCACCATGATGCGGTGCTCGATTAACTCGGTCTCCCGGACATGACCGATGATCTGACCCGGAAACACTTCGCTCCCGGCCTCTGCAACGGGCTCAAACTCCCACCGGCGCTCCCTGTCCAGCGCGGTGACGTGGATACCTTTCGAGATGAAATCACCGGACTGCGCCCTCAGGACATCCAGGGGACGCTGAACCCCATCATATATACCACCAAGCAGGCCGGGCCCGAGCTCCACCGAAAGCGGCTCGCCCTTGCCGTAGACCGGGGTGCCGGGACGCAGGCCGGTGGTGTCTTCATATACCTGGATCCAGGCGGCGTCACCCCTGATCCGTACAACTTCGCCCACGAGGCGCTCATCCCCGACAAAAACCATCTCGAGCATCTCGACGCCGGCAACCTCCCGGGCTTCCACTACCGGGCCCACCACACGCCCGACTTTTCCTATGACCCTCTCAGCCATCAGTCCTTTAGCACCTCTCGTACGATCAGCGACCTGAGTTCGGGTGTCATTCGCTCCAACCTGCGCCTGAAGGTATTGTCGAAGATTATCCTTCCATCGCCCGATGCGGAGATGCAGCCTCCGGAAGGCAGGTCGGCGTCCAGCTCTATCTTTATCTCAACATCCTTGCCGCTCAAGGTCTTGACATCACCCACAACTTCCCTGAGGAAATCACCCTCGGTAATCGCGGCATCCTCAGGGGCGATCCGCAGTACAACCCGCGGCAAGTCCACCGCAGTCACGGCCTCGGCAGCGAGCTTCCTGAGAGCGTTCCTATACCCGGAAGAATCCTCGCGTAACTTGCCCACTTCCTGCTCGATGGTCTCGAGTACACCGGCGATCGCCTGTTCGCGCGCCTTTAAGAGCACCCTCTTGGACTCTATGTGCGCGCTTGCGATTTCCTTCGATTTCAGGGTTTCCACCTTGCGCCGGATACGCTCCAGGACCTCCTGCCGGGCCTTCTCAGCCTGAGTCTCGGCCTTCCGGCGTTCAGACTCAACGCTGCGTTCGGCATTCTTGATCGCCCGCTCCGCCTCCGACTTTGCGTCGCCCAGGATCTTTTCTACCATGCCGTCTTCAGGTGTCGAATTCACGGCCTCACTCATATGTTTATCCCTACAGCTTTGCGGACGATCTCGTTTATCTCGGGCCGGTCCTCGGCCGGCCCCGATGCATCCGGAATCTCCAGGACCAGCGGGAAGCCCATGCCGTACAGCCTGGCCTCGACCTCATCCCTGATCCTGGTCGCGACCGCCTCGGTGACAAGCACTATGCCCGTATCCTTGGCCTCAACAACCTCGTGCAGGGCCTCCAGCGCAGCTTCACGCTCAGTCGCCACCGTGCCCTCGACCCCGACCAGGCGAAAACCCAGCACGGTCTGCCTGTCTCCGATCACATGGAACTTCATGCCTTGCCTTCTGCCTTCATGCCTTGCCTTCTATACCTTTATACCTTGCCGAGTATCATGATTGCGATGATCAGGCCGTAGATGGCAACTCCTTCTGCGAGACCGACGAAGATCAGGGTCCTGCCCGCGACCTCCGGCTTCTCCCCGACCGCGCCCACGGCAGCCGACCCCACATAGGCCACGGCGATACCCGCGCCGATGCAACCAAATCCCGTCGCGGCGGCCGCGGCAAGGAATGCCATGCCCATGTTGCTTGAACTCATGCCGCCGGCAGCCTGATCGTGATCACCCTGCGCCCTCGCAGCGGCGACCATGAACACCGAGAGCACGACGAGTACCACAACCAGGAAAGATATCATCACCAGTTTCCGTATACCGTTTTTCCCACTCAACTCATTCACCGCCTTTCGCGCTCCGCCGACCCACGGCCACTCCCGCGGATCCAGCCGGCTCGTATTTTGAACCCAGTCCCTTGAAGAACTTGCCGAAGAACTCATAATACTCCAGCCGCAAGGCCTGAATCGTAACGACAAGTCCCTCAAGCAGGATTATGACCACATTTCCCAGTATCAATTCCAGCCAAGAAAACAGCAGGCCGCCTGGTTTGGCCGATACCACCTGGGCCAGGCTGAAGACAGCCACAAAGAGTCCGGCGTGCGCGAGACCGAAGGCCGCGACGCGAATAAAGGAGATCGTATTGGCGAGATAGCCCATGAGGATCTCCATGATCTCGACCACCGACTCCATGATATAGGTGCCTATGCCATC
>JAUXGG010000072.1 GCA_030622265.1 Candidatus Eiseniibacteriota bacterium | reverse complement strand
GCCACGATCAGGATAGCGGGCCCGCGGAGACGCCCGAGCGATATCACCGAGCGCTTCGCTTTCCTGATCTCGGACCGGATCATCTCCAACTCAAGGGCGGGAGCCGATTACTACTTCAAGCGTTTTCCGGGAAGAGGCAAGACCGAGATCATCTACAACGGATATGACATGTCCGATTTCGAGGGCCGCGGCACAGAATCCCGGTCAGAACTGGGTCTTCCGCCTGAGGGGCTTTTGATCGGCCATGTCGCCAACCTTAGCTATCTCAAGGACTATCCGACCTTCTTAAAGGCCCTGGCCGCCGTGTTCCCGGAGATACCGGGCAGCCACGCGGTCATTGTCGGAGACGGGGACAAGCGGGCCGATTATGAGGCGATTGCGGAATCCTTGGGTATACGGGAGCGAACCCTCTTTCTCGGCCACCGGCGAGACGTGCTCGACCTCGTGAGCCACTTCGACATAGGAGTGCTCGCTTCACATCCCGACTACGGCGAGGGGCTCTCAAACAGCGTGGCCGAGTACATGGGCCTCGGTAAGGCTGTGATCGCCACCGACATAGGCGGAAACTCGGAGCTGGTCGATGAAGGCGTAACCGGACTGCTGAGCCCTGCCGGCGAGGCCGAGGCGATGGCGGAGAAGATGCTGGTCCTCTTGAGGGACGAAGGCCTGAGAGAAACCATGGGGGAGCGCGGACATGAGTTCTTCCTCGCGAACCTTACCCTCGAGCGAATGGTGAGCGAGACCGAGCGCGTTTACGAGAGTCTCCTGCGAGGATAGGCATGGCCGAACAATCCAACATGACGGGACAGCCCGAAGCAAAACAGTCCTATATGGGGCTCATTGTCAAGAACGCCGGGATAGACGGCATCGGCACCGCCTTCAATATCATCATCATGTTCGCGACCAGCGTGGTCATAACCAGGACTATCGGGGCCGACCTCTTCGGCAAGTACTCGCTCTCCAAGAGCATATTCCAGGTCCTGGCAGTCTTCGCGGTCTTCGGTCTCAATACCGGCGTGGTGAAGCTAACGTCGAAGTACAATGCCCAGGGCGAGGCCAGGTCGGTCAAGGGCACGCTCTTAAGCGGCATGGCCATAACCTTCGGCCTCTCGGCAGCCGTCTTCCTGGTGATTCTCGTGCTGGCGCCCTTCCTCGCAAGCCGGGTCTTCGAGAACGTGGAAGGCATCGACCTGGTCCTGAGGGTACACTTCCTGGGCCTTCCCTTCTTCGCCCTGATGATGATCGCAAATAGCTATACCCAGGGCTTGAAGACGCTTAAGTACAGCGCCCTGGTGGAGCTCATCGCGAGGCCCCTGATCCGTCTCGCCGTGATTCTCTTTCTCTTCCTGGTCGGGCTCAAACTCTTCGCCGTGGTCTTCGGCAACATCATCTCCTTCCTCCTGGCGGCGCTTCTCGCCTTCTACTTCGCCAGGAAGATCTCCCCGTTCGACTTCGGCAAGACCCCCGCTAGGATGGTGAGAGGCGAACTCTTCGTCTACTCCCTGCCGCTGGTCCTGGCCCGTTTCATGAACGTCACGATCTCGCGGTCGAATACCATTCTGGTCGGCTTCTTCAGGGACTCGACCAGCACCGGGCTCTTCGGTGCCGCCATAATGCTATCTCCCTTCATCTCGCTGAGTCTCATCTCCTTCGCCAAGATCTTCGCGCCCGTGATTTCGGAGCTCTGGGAGAAAGGTGAGCACATCGAGCTTGAGAACACTTTCAAGACGGTCTCCAAATGGATACTCAGCCTGGGCTACCCGGTATTCCTGATCATCATGCTTTTCTCGCCCTCGCTCCTCCTGGCATTCGGACCCGACTTTGTCAAAGCGGCAACTGCTTTGCGGCTTCTGGCGGTGGGCCAGATCATCAATGCCGCCGTGGGCCCTGCGGGGTCCATGCTCTCGATGACAGGAAGACAGAAGCTCAACATGGTAAACTCAATCGGGCTCGCCGCCCTTAATATCATCCTCAATATCATCCTGATCCCCAGATATGGGATCGCCGGCGCGGCACTGGCCACGACGATCGCCCTCGGCCTGCTCAACGTGATAAGGGTTATCGAAGTGAAAGTTCTCTATGGCTTCACGCCTTTCAGGCGGGACCTTTACAAACCATTCCTTGCAGGGACCATCACATTCGTGCTCTTCTACCTGCTGAAGGCGCACCTTGGGTGGGAGGATGTCGCGCGCACCCTGCTGCTGTGTGGAGCTTTCCTAATCGTGTACATTGTGTTATTATTCCTTTTCGGACTCAGAGAGGAAAAGCAGGTTCTCCTTGAGATCCTGAGGCGGAGGAAATGAGCGTACCCAAGATATTTCTCTTAGGAATCGACGGGGCCACCTGGAAGGTGGTCGACAGGATGATCGCCTTAGGGCTCATGCCCAACACGGAGAGGCTCATCCGGGAAGGCACCAGGGGCATACTTAATTCCACCATCCCCTATCTTACCCCGGTGGCCTGGTCCAGCATGCTCACCGGAGTCAGGCCCTCCAAGCACGGAATCTTCGGATACAATGTGATGGAGAACCGCGAGGGCATGATAATCGGACTGCTTGCCAACAGGAGCAAGATCAAGACACCGACCGTCTATGATATGTATCACCAGCTGGGCAAGAAGATCATATCGCTTAATATGCCCATGAGCTATCCCCCAAGTCCCGATGACGGAGTAGTGATAACAGGACTCATGACCCCTTCGCGCGAGAGTACGTACTTCTATCCCGACGACCTCATCGATGAGCTCACCGCCCAGGGAATCGACTACAGGATCGATATCACCGTCGCGCGTGAGGGGGAGGCCGGACTCGATGAGAGGATACGCCTCTATCTTGCGGACGGGGCCAGGCGTTTCTTCGAAGACCTCCGCCACGTGACCGAGGAGAGAGAAAAGGCGGTTCACTATCTCTTGGGCAGCAAGGAGTGGGACCTCTTCCAGATCAATTTCGTGAGCATGGACAGGATCCAGCACTACCTCTGGGATCACATCTGGAAGGACGGGCCCGACTCGGTGGTGCTTGAACGTATCAAAGAACACTTCGCCTACCTGGACGAAGTGACCGGGAAGATATATGACAAGGTCAAGAATGAAGCTCTCCTGCTTATGTGCTCGGACCACGGCTTCGGCGACTGCAAGGGCAACTTCTACCCGGCTGTCTGGCTCAAGCAAAACGGATACTACACCGAGATGCACAGCGAGCTCACTCCCGGCCTGATCATCAAAAGGATTCTTAAAAGCCTCCGGCTGAGCAAGCTGCTGCTCCGCTTCCTGGAACGGTCCGGCAAGACGGTGGCAAAGAAGCTCATCTATATCGGCACCTCCAATGTCTCATGGAAAAAGACCAGGGCTTATGTCTATTCGACGGCCGGGGTCAGAATCAATGTCAAGGGCAGGGACCAGTTCGGCATTGTGCAGCCGGGCGAGGAGTTCGAGACCTTGAGGGAAGAGATCAGGCAGAAGCTGCTCGCGATCACCGATGAGAACGGGCAGAAGATCATGAAAGCTGTCTACACTGCCGAGGAGCTCTACGGCAGCACTTGCCCGGACGAATCACCGGACCTCTTCTTCGAGTTCAAGGACGATCAGTTCTATACTACCTACTACGCCGTAACCAAATCGTCCGTTTTTCTCGACAAGGGTTATGCATGGAGACAGGGCGATCACCGCCAGGATGGCGTGGTCCTGCTTGCCGGTAACGGCATTGCCCGGGGCAAGAGAATCACCGCGGACATAGAGGACATCCTTCCGACGATTCTCTTCATCCAGGATCTGCCACTCAGCGAGAACTTCGATGGCAAGATAATGAAGGATGCTTTCACCGATGAATTCATCCAGAAGAGAAAGCCGCAGGACAAGCAGTTCTTCGAACGCGGTGAGGTCGAGACCCCGGATGGGGATAAAGGCGACGAGGTGATTGACCGTCTCAAAGGTCTGGGGTACATATAGGAGATGGTACTGTCCCGGACAGTGATCGCAGCACCGGAAGCTAAATCCATACCTCTCAGAGCGAGGTGAAACCATCCAGACTCTCTACCGCAATACCCAGATAGGCTGGGCGATCATCGTCCCCGTGGAGACCGCCGCCCTGGGCTGCCTCTACCTTGCCCTCGCAAAAGGTGTGCTGTTGGCGGGCTTCCTCTTTTTCTTCCTGCTCATCCTCACCTATCTCTTCTACAGCCTGACCGTGACCGGTACAGCTGATACGCTCGAGTTAAGGTTCGGGATCGGCCTCATCAGGAAGAAGTTCAAGCTTAACGAGGTCATGACCGCGCAACCCCACAAGACCGCCTGGTGGGATGGCTGGGGAATTCACTACACCTCCCAAGGCCTGCTCTTCAACGTCTCAGGCTTCAACGCCGTGAAGCTGACCATGACCAACGGCAGGCGCTACATCATAGGCACCAACGATCCCGGCAGCCTTCTAATCTTCATCCAGTCCCACCGAAAATAGGGCACCGAAAATAGGGGACAGACACCTATTTCCTTCAATCAAGGCAGGTTTCTGTTCCCCATCCCGATTGACCGTTCGGGATCAACGGGCTATATTCGAGTGAGAGTGGTGCTTTGGCCACCGTCCCGCCCACTAACGAGCCCCCGGGACCTTTTGACAAAGGGGGATTCGCTATGCCGAGGCAACCGAGGATTGTCATCCCGAGCATTCCGCATCACGTGACCCAGAGAGGAAACTTTCAGCAGCCTGTTTTCCGCCGCGATGATGACTACAGGACGTATTGCAGGTTGATGAATAAATACTCAAAGAAACACACGATGCCAGTGCTAGCCTTCTGCTTGATGGGCAATCATGTTCACTTCATTACCGTGCCTTCGACCGATTCCGCGCTTGCCCGAGTGTTCCACGCCGTGCATACGAGATACGCCCAATACGCCAATGAGAATCGGCAGAGGAAAGGGCACCTGTGGCAAGGTAGATTCTACTCCTGCCCGATGGATGATATCCATCTTTGCCGTGCGATCCGATACGTGGAGAGAAACCCTGTTCGAGCAGGCATTGTGACATATCCCTGGGAATACAAATGGTCAAGTGCTGCAACTCATGCCGGAAACGCGAGATCTCCGATAGAGATCACTGACATGGACTCCTTCAAGGACACATCAGGATGGAAAGCCTACTTACAGTATCCAGATACTCCTCTGGAAGAAGAGATCCGTCGAGGCACTCACAAAGGATTACCAGTGGGCACAACGGCTTTCATAGAAAAGCTGGAAAGGGAACTTGGTCGGGTTTTGACCCCACAACGACCTGGACGCCCCAAAAAAGAATAGGTGTCTGTCCCCTTTTATATGCGGAGTTGCCAGGCTCTGTTAAAGAAGGCCCGGTGCATGAAGAAGGACGCCACCAGGATCGATATGGTGGTGCTCGCCGCCAGCATGTACATGACTATCAGTTGAATCTTCGCCGCCTCCATGGGCTCAGCCCCGGCAAGCATCATCCCCGTCATCGCTCCCGGAAGGTGAACAAGTCCTATCACCTTCATGTTGTTCATGAGAGGAAGCAGGGAGGCTTTGACCGTCTTCTTCATCAGCGCGTCCATTGCGTCGGTCGGGCAGGCCCCGAGACACAGGGCCGCCTCGATCTGGCCCTTCTTGTCCTTCATCTCTGAGGAGATCCTGTCAAGGCCCAGAGCCACCGCATTCATCGAGTTACCTATCATCATTCCGCCCAGCGGAATCAGATACATGGGGGTCGTATCGATGATGTTGAGGGCCAGCATCAAGCCCACGGTGGATGCCACCCCGGCGAGGATCGAGACGAAAGCTATCCCGAAGGCGCCCCGTACGTTCTTCACCCTCCCCCTTGCGGTGAAGGACGCGACCGTCACCATGGCAAGCAGCAACAACATCTGATACGGGAGCCCCTCAAGATCGAACACGAACTTGATCAGGTAGCCAACTGCCATAAGCTGGACAAAGGTCCGGAGCGCACTGACAAAGAGCTCCTTACCCACTCCGAGCCTGCGAATCTCGACAATCGCTATGGCGATGCCCACAAGGGCGGTCGATGCGATCAATCTGCTCATCTGAGTTCACCTTTCGCAAAGCGCAGGGTCCTGGGATCCTTAGGATGGGCGAGAATGCCGCCTATGGACCCCTCCTCCACTACCTGCCCTTCGATAAGGACAAAGGCGCTATCCCCCACACGCCTGGCCTGTTCCACATTGTGGGTGACGAAGATGCACGTGAGACCCAGCTTCCGGGATAGGTGTTTCACGAGTTCCTCTATCTGGAGCGTCGAGCTTGGATCGAGGTTCGCAGTCGGCTCATCAAGAAGCAGCACCTTGGGGCCAACCGCAAGCGCCCGTCCTATTATTACCTTCTGGGCCTGGCCACCAGAGAGGGTGGTGACATCCCTGTCGTGCGCATCCGGATTGAGTCCCACCAGGTCAAGAATCCCTCCGGGCTCCACCGGCATCCCGTGCAGCCCGGGACCGAAAAGGATATTGTCCGTCACCGTCCCCTCAAAGAGCTCCTGACGCTGAAAGACCATACCCACTTCCCGCCTCAACGCCTGGATGTCATAAGAGGCTATCGGCTCGTCATTGTAGTAGATGTTGCCGGCGGTCGGTTCGTCAAGGCGGTTGAGCAGTCTCAGGAGCGAGGTCTTGCCGGACCCGCTAGGCCCCAGCAATGTGGTTATTCCCCCTGAGGATATGCTCACGTCGACCGAGTCCAATATGGCGGTACCGGACTTGGTAAGCCCAATGCGTTCGAGTCGGAACACTTTCATACAAACCATACTATACGCGCTGCGCGAACATGTCCATAAGAGGACGCACCTGTGTCGGATCAACAACGTGACCCGGGGCCAGCATAACAAGGTTTGTGCGTCTTCCGGTGGCTTCCTGGCCATCGCCTTCCCAATTGCTTGAGTTCAGCGCAGATCGGATTGAGATCCTCATCAGCATGAGCGGCGGCATGGAATATGCTCCATAGACCTATCGGAAGCCCCGGGAAAGGAGATGGGTCATGCGGAGGCTACTCGCAGCAATCGCAATCATAGGTCTGCTACTCGCGAGCTGCTGTTGGACTACCAGCTGCTGCGATGACTGTTGCGACAGATGTGAATGCAATCCGTGCTGCTGCGATGACTGTTGCAACATCTGCGGATGCAATCCGTGCTGCTGCGATGACTTTTGCACCAGCTGCGGATGCAATCCATGCTGCTGCAACAGCTGTGGGTGCGACTGAGAGGTCCCCGGTTGGCTACTGGAATGGCAAGGAGGCCTGGCAGCGCTTGATGGTGCGGTCGCGGCGGTGTGGGAGGCAGGCGACTATCAGGGAAGAAGTGCTGCCAGCTCTTTGCTCCTCAGGCCCTTTATC
>JAUXGG010000201.1 GCA_030622265.1 Candidatus Eiseniibacteriota bacterium | reverse complement strand
GCCCAACAACCTGACCCTCATTCTGGTAGGCGACCTTGACCCGGATGAGATGATCAAGCTCGTAAGAAAGTACTTCGGACGGATTCCCCACGGCACCACCGAGCCCCCTGAGGTCTACACTCTCGAGGAAAAGCAGTATGGAGAAAAGCGGCTGATCACCGAAGCCGAGACCAATCCCCAGGCCGAGATCTGGTACCACACCGTGGCCTGGAAGCATCCTGACAGCTATCCGCTGGATGTTCTTGCGGGCATCATGAATGACAAGACAGGGCGGCTCTATAAGAAGCTCGTCGAGGAAGAGGGAATCGCCAAGAGCTCCGTCGACCGGGGCGGCATGCGCATGTTCGGAGGGAGCGGCCTGGCGGTTGCCGCCTATCAGGACTCGAAGAAGTACGCCGGCGCTTTCCAGGTAAGCGCTGAAGGGGTGTCCGGTGTCCGGGCCGAACAGCTCGAGGCGGCAATGGATGAGGTAATCGAGGAAGTGAAGTCCGAACTTGTCACTGAAGAGGAGCTGCAGAAGGTCAAGAACCGCATACGCGTCCAGCAGATCCGCTTCATGGACATCATGTCCGGGATCGGCATCCTCTTCTATGTCGGGCAGAATGCCGCGTTCGGTGACTGGGCGGAAGCCAATAACAGTCCGGATAAGATCGACATGGTAACGGCCGAGGATGTCCGGCGGGTTGCCAATAAGTACTTCGCCAGAGATGCTCGAAACGTGCTCATAGTCAACACCAAGGGCGGCTCCGAGGGCGAGATGACGGGCGGAGAGGACCCCCAGATTACCCAGGCAATCACGATGATCACCTCAATCGAGGACCCCGCCAGGCTCGAACAGATGATCGGCATGTTCTCGATGCGCATGGACAGCATAGAAGACCCTGAGGAGCGAGCTCAGATGGAGAAGCTCCTCAAGATAGCCAATGACCACCTCAAGGAACTCAAGGCCGCCGAGGGAATGTAAGGCCTGCGCCGAAGGAGAGAGTGATGAAGAGACTACAGGTTTTGCGATTCAGCCGATTGGCAGCACCCGTCACGATTCTGGCGCTGGCTGCCCTGGCGGTTCCTACGGCTCTCGTGCTGGCCGGTGATATCGTCAACCATCCCGACAAACTCGAGTTCGAAGAACTTAAGTACGATCCGCCCGGGCCCCAGGACTACCGCCATACCTTGAAATCCGGCGTGACCGCTTATGTCGCGGAGAACCGGGAGCTTCCCACCTTCGATATGTCGATCCTCATCCGCTCGGGCTCCATCTATGACCCGGTAGAGAAGGCCGGCCTGGCCAGAGTGGCAGCCCATCTCATTCGAAACGGTGGGACCACGAGCATGACCACACAGGAACTCGACGAGCGCATTGCTTTCCTGGCCGGGGAGATCTCCATCAGTATTGATGACACCCGGGGAAATGCCAGGCTGTTCTGCCTTTCCAAGGACATAGACGAGGGGCTGGACCTCTTGAAGCAGGTTCTTCAGACACCCGTGTTCGACCAGGAAACCCTGGACCGGTACCGGGGCGATATCCTCTCGGAGATGGAGCAGCGTAATTCATCCACCCGTGGAATTGAGATCCGCGAGTGGCAGTATCTGATGTACGGGGATTATCCTCAGACGATCCCCTATCGCCAGACCGAATCCTCAATCAACTCGATCACCCGGGAAGACTTGCTCGCCTTCCATGAGAAGTATTTCTTCCCCGGCAACTTTATCATCGCCGTGTCCGGAGACTTCGAGACCGGCGAGATCCTTTCCAAACTGGATACCATGCTGGCCGGATGGCCCGACCACGAGCTGAGCCTCCCCGAGATCCCGGATGAGATACCGGGTCCCACCCCCGGAGTCTACATGATCGGAAAGGATGATGTGAACCAGTCGCGCATCCGCCTTGGCCATATCGGGGTGAAGCGTGACATACCGGACCAATACGCTCTACTCATTATGAATGACATCCTCGGCGGTGGAGGTTTCACCTCCAGGATAGTGCGCAGGGTGCGCTCGGACGAGGGCCTGGCATACAGCGTCGGCAGCAGGTTTGACCGGCCCGTCGAATACCCGGGTACCTTCAGGGCATTCTTCCAGACCAAGCATGCCACGGCAGCCTTCGGCACCGGCCTCATTATCGAAGAGATAGGCCGCATCCGCACCGAGAAGTGCGAGCTCGAGATAGTTGAAAATTCCAAGGCAGCCTTCATCAGCGATCTTGTCAATCCATTCAGCAGTAAAAGCATGATGGTCAGCACCTTCGCGGCTGACGATTACACGGGCCGGCCGGATGAATACTGGCAGGACTATGCAGAAAACATCGGAGCAGTGACACCGGATGACGTGCTGGCCGCTGCGCAAAAGTACCTTCATCCTGACAATCTGGTGTTCCTGGTGGTCGGTGACCTGGAGGCAGTGAAGCAGGGCTCGGACAAGCATGAGGAGCGCTTCTCCGACTTCGGCAAGATCACGATCCTGCCGCTGAGGAACCCGATGACGCTTGAGGCGGAGTAACGGGCGGACCCGTTTCTCGCAGGTCAGGAGGATGGCCGGGCCGAGAGGGCGTAAAGGCAGATACCGGCCGCAACAGATGCGTTCAGGGAGTTGATGCGCCCTCGCTGGCCGATCGAGACCACGTGGTCGGCGTTGTTCAGGATATACTGGCCGACCGACCTGTCCTCCCCTCCTATCACCACGAGGACTTTCTCGGCGAGCTCGCTGCGAATTGCCCAGACGTCGGCCTTGCCGCTCCCATCGAGAGCCAGCACCTGGTAATTCTCCTCCCGGGCGGCACGCACATAGGAATTGGCGGTCGCATCCTTGGCGATGTCGAGGAACTCTGTAGCCCCCGCGGAGACCTTAACGACCGATGGATAGATGTCCGGGACTCCCTTGCTGGACAGCAGGACGCTATCGAAACCGAAAATCTCCGCGCTGCGCAGGATAGCGCCGACATTGTGCGGGTCCTCCACATTGTCGAGCAATAGCACCCGTGGCCGGCCCCACATCGTATCCGACGGCTGATACGGGTACGGCGAGGTCTTGAGGACTACTCCCTGATGGTCCTTATTATGGCGGGAAAGATCTGCCAGGCGCTGCTTGTCCACCGATTGGACCGGGATCCCGGACTTCTCGAGATACTGCGAGAGCTTGCGCAGGCGGGACTGATGCGCCGTGGCCTTGTTCAGATATGCCTCGTACACCTTCCGCTTACCGGCGCGTACCACCTCAAAGACGGGGTTGATCCCGTAGATGTACTCTCGACTCGGCTTGGCCATTTGCTTTCTTCCTGTCCGTGGCAATCCCTACCCGCTATCAGCGACGCGGCATGCTGCGCTCCCCACCTCACTGGAATCCAGATTAGCGCACACCCGGGAGCTTGTCAATCGGGCTGAGGCTCGCGAACCCATATGGGGCAGCGCCATTGTAATTCACCACGTATGATGATCTAATCGTGACAGGATTCCCAATCGAAGGGTCTATTTCACGAACCTGGCTTACGGCGGAAAGGCTGGCGGTCTGGCGAAGATGCGAAAGAGAATTCTTCTCACACTGATACTGGTGGCCGGAGCATACCTGAGACTTCATAATCTGGACTGGGGACTCCCGGAAGTCTTCGAGGAGGCGACTCCCTGGAGACAAGCCTGGCAGATGTGGGGTTTCGAGACCGGCCGGCTTGATTTCAACCCCCACTTCTTTCACTACCCCGCATTCACTTTCTACATTCAGTGGCTCGGTCAAGCCCTCATATATCTTGCAGGAAGATTATCGGGGGAGTTTACCTCCCCTCATCACATGCAGGCTGCGATCGAGGCAAGTCCTTATCGTTTCATCGTGGTGGGGCGAGCGATCACATCGCTTTTCGGTATCGCCTCGATCTATCTGGTCTACAGGCTCGGCAAGGATATCTCCTCCCGGGCGATAGGCCTGCTCGCCGCCCTCTTTCTGGCCTTCAACTTCTCCCACATAAGCCGTGGCCAGTTCATAACCACGGATATCCCGCTCGTCTTCTTCGTACTGCTGGCCTTCATTCCCATACTCAGGATCGCGACTCAAGGAAGGCACAGACATTACATTTGGGCCGGGGTCTGCGTTGGACTGGCGACCGGGGTGAAGTACCCGGGTCTCCTGGCCGGAATTGGTATCCTCAGTGCTCATATCTTTTACCATCTTACGCAGAAGCATGCGTGGAAGCGGATAGTCCTAAGTTCATCACTCTGGGCAAGTGCGGGAGTGGCATTGCTGGTGTTCTTTGCCGTCTCGCCATACTGCTTACTCGATTACTCCGGATTCTACAGGGATCTCCGCTTCGAGCAAACCCATATGGCGGCAGGCCATTTCGGAGCACCCGACCGGCTCGTTTCCTATGGCAAGTATCTCTTTTCCATCATTCCCGGCATTCTGACCCTGCCCGTTCTCGGCCTTACTCTTGCCGGTCTCGGCTATGGCATCCGCAAAGACCGCTACTTGAGCTCAGTGCTACTGACGTTCCCGCTGGTCTACTTCGCCGTGGTCGGAAGCTGGAAGACAGCGGCAGACCACTATATCCTGCCGGTCATACCCTTCCTGCTGCTC
>JAUXGG010000133.1 GCA_030622265.1 Candidatus Eiseniibacteriota bacterium | reverse complement strand
ACCTGGGCCCCCAGCACCACCCACCATGCCAGGCCCACCACTTCGAATAGATCACTATGACATACACCACTATCGCTGCCAGCAGCCAGAATTCCCTGCGATACCTTCTTGCGAAAGGAACGGCACCCAGGAACACCAGCAGCGTTGCGGGAGCATAGAGGAACAAGCTTCTGTACGGGCTAGCAAGGTTCCAGGCGAGCCCCTTGAAGAGAGAAACGGAAAATCCCTTGTCGAAAGCTGTATGGTATCCGGTCAGGAAAGGGCTCCCGAATCTCACCGCATTAAGCACGCCGAAAGCGACAAGGCCCGGAACACAGAAAATGAGATACTTGCCTGCGCCACGCAAACCTCTGGTGCGTTCACCGGAAGCCAGCACAAGATACGCGGTGAAGATTCCAACAAGAGGAATGAAGCTCGCACGTGCCAGGATGCCGAGAGATGAGAGTAACCCCGCCAGCATGATTCGCTTATCTGCTCCGTCGTCCGTCCCATCACGCGCGCCAGGATGCAAAAGGTAGAAGCTCCCGACCAGGCAGAGCGCGAACAGGGGCTCGGTGAAAAAGTCTCTGGCATAGACCCACAGGGGAGTCGTAAAAGCGAGGAGAGCGGTTCCCCAGAGCGCGGCGCGCTCGGACAGACCGAAGTCCCTTAGCAGCAACCAGAAGAAGAGGCAGAGTGCCGCCGCCACAAGAGCGTTTGTGAGAAGTGCAAAGAAAAGTTTTGCACCATCTTCTTCACTTACCCGGATCAGGTTCTGGGGCTCGGCGATGATCTCACCTGTGCCATGAGGGATGATGAACTCATCGCTGTAGGCCCTGAACACCTGTGCCCCGGGAGCTGAGCTCTCGACCGCGCTACCCAGCCAGAACAACGGCACGCTCGCCACGCTGAGGCCGGTCCCGAGCTTGCTGAAGTGGCGACCGCCGTTTCCCTCGACCGTCATCATGAACTTCGGAATTTCCAGCGTGCCGCTTTCTCCGACCGAGCTGGTCACCAAGTAGTTTAGATAGCTATCTACCGTGTAGATATGACCCGCCGTCGTCGCCGCGAACAGCGTTAAGAAAAGTACGAATACCCTGAGGCGCATCCCCCTATTCTTGTACCTCGACTTCCTGTTCATCTTCTTCCATGCTCTGGAACACGCGCGGCTTCTCTGTAAAGGTCTCGCCTTCCTTCATCATCTTGGACTTGCCTTCGAAGAAGACGCCGTCTTCTATAACCAGGCTCATGCTTTCCACGTCGCCGATAAGCCTCGAGCCCGATTCCAGTTCCACTTTCCGCTTGGCGAAGACATTGCCCTCGACGGTCCCGGTGACGACCGCATGAGCCGCCCGGATTTCGCCCCGTACGATCCCGCTTTTACCCACGACCACCGAGTCGGAGGATAAGATCCTGCCCTCGAACTCGCCGTCAATCCGGATAGTCCCCTTGGCGTCAACGTCGCCGGTGAACTTGCAATCAGAACCGAGGATTGAGCTGATTGCCGCTTGCTCATCATGTCCTTCCTTCCCAAACATTCTTCCTACCTCCACCTTAGGGTTTCTGTTCCTTGTCTTTGGTGAAATCCACGTACAGTTGTGGATCAACCGGTTTATCATCCAGTAAGATTTCGAAATGCAGATGAGGCGCGGTACTTCGCCCCGTACTGCCAACACTTGCTATAACCTGTCCCTTTGTTACATACTCTCCCTCCTTTACCCAGATCTTTTCATTGTGTCCATAGATTGTCGTAAGCGAATCGCTGTGTTCGATCACTATGAGGTTACCATAGATGTCATCCCACCCGGCCGCCATCACCCGGCCCTCGAGCGCGGCCCTGACGGGGGTACCTTTCGACGCGGCGATATCAATCCCGTGATGAGAGCCGCCGGCGCCGCCTTCCAGGAGGTATCCCCTCGAGATCCATCCCGAGGCCGGCCTTAGCATGCCGCGGGGGTAGACGGGTTTCTCGACATAGAAGGGTCTCATGATAGCGTAGGTATACCGTCGCGGCCACAGGCTCGCTATGACCGGCGTGAAAACCTCGGGGTCGGTTGCCTGTGCCTGCTCGGTCACCAGGCCCGCCCAGGCTTCTATCTCGCGGCGAACTTCATCGAGCCGGGCAAGCTCCGACTCGATTTCATTGATCTTCTGGTTTTCGATCCTGAGCGTTTCGTTCTCCGAGCTCAGCTTGCTGGTTTCAGCGGAAAGAAACGCGAGCCGGGTATACGTCATCCCCACGAAGACCAGGCCGATCAGGAGCACCACCATGAGAATGACAAGCAATACCGCCACTCTTCCCGGGAGATTGAAAGTTACCGTGGTACCGGTGCCGTGGGGGGCGATTATGCATGAGAACCCCCTGGTGATATGACTTAGCACGATGCTGAGCCTGGCCATCAGCCCGGTCCGGTCTGTAGAGCGTTCCTTCATTTCATTCCTCAGCCTATCACCTCGAGTATCCGCGTGAGGTCATCATTCGAATAGTACTCGATCTCTATCTTGCCGTGACCTCCCTGTGAGATGATCTTCACTCTTGTCCCCAGCTTGCGCATCAGCTCCTCCTCGATGTGTCCGAGCTCGGAGACTATCTGCGGCACCAATCTGGCGCGCCGTTTCTTCGCCTTGAGCTTCCTTCTTACCAGGGCTTCGACCTGGCGGACTGACATTCCCCGGTGCAGCACCGTCCTGTATATGCTGCGAATGTGTTTCTCCTCGCTCAGTCCCAGGAGAGCTCTCGCGTGACCCATGGTTATCCTGTCGTCTTCGAGTCCGGCCTTCACTTCCTCCGGCAACTTGAGCAGCCTTAAGACATTCGCGATGGTGCTCCTGTCCTTCGCGATCTTCCTGGCGAGTTCCTCCTGCGTCAGGTTGAAACGCTTGATCAGCTCGTTGTAGCCTCGGGCTTCATCGATCGGATTGAGATCCTCCCTCTGGAGATTCTCCACCAGCGCAATCTCGAGTGCTTCTGAATCCGATACCTGTTTGATCAGCGCGGGAATGGTCTCCAGCTTGGCCAGCTTCGCCGCCCTCAGGCGCCGCTCTCCGGCCACGAGCTCGTACCGGCCTGCCTTCTTTCTCACGATGACCGGCTGGAGCACCCCTCTCTCGCTGATGGACTCCTTAAGATCTTCCAGGGAGGCTTCGTTCATTCTTGTTCGGGGCTGATACGGGTTGGCTGCGATCTGCTCGATGTCGAGCTCGACTATGTTGCCTCGACCCGGCACCACATCCCGCTTTACTTCGGGGATGAGTGCATCGAGCCCCTTACCTAGGGCTCTTCGACTCACTTGCAATCACCTCCTTTGCCAGCTCCATGTAGCTCTTTGCCCCGGGGCAGAGCACATCGTAAAGCAGGATGGGCTTGCCAAAGCTCGGGGCCTCACTCAGTCTCACGTTCCTTGGGATCATCGTTGTATAGACTTTTTCCATAAAGTGCTTCCGGGTCTCATCAGCAACCTGCTGCGACAGGTTGAGCCTGCCATCATACATGGTAAGCAGCACGCCCTCGATCTTGAGGTCAGGATTAAGATTGGTCTGAACCAGGTCTATGGCTTTCAAGAGCCCGCTCAGGCCCTCGAGGGCATAGTATTCGCATTGCACCGGTATCAAGACACTGTCGGCCGCCGCCAGGGAGTTCACCGTGAGGAGCCCCAGCGAGGGCGGGCAGTCGATCAAGATGTAGTCGTATATTACCCTGATGCTCTCGAGCGCCTTCCGGAGCCTGATCTCCCTTGCCATCATCCCCACCAGTTCGATCTCGGCCCCCACAAGTCTCTGGTGGGATGGGACCACGTCCAGGCCGGGCACATCGGTTTTCGTGATACAGTCCTCTATCGGGACGTCGTTCACGAGGACCTCATAGATGCTGGTGTCCTCGTCACTGGAGACGGTTATTCCCAGCCCACTGCCGGCGTTTGCCTGCGGGTCGATGTCGATAAGCAGGGTACGGCACTCGGAAACACCCAGGAACGCCGACAGGTTGACGGCCGTGGTGGTCTTCCCGACCCCGCCCTTCTGATTAGCTATGGCTATAACCTTTCCCATACCCAGCAACCTCCTATTTGCCTATTCCTGCTATCGCAAATAATCTCAATGGGTTACAACGCTTAGCCCACGGGCTCCCAGCCACCATGATATGCCGGCCGCCATGGGCCCAGAAATACTTCTGGGCCTGATCGACTTCCTCGAGACACCGGCTTCCCTTATAAGCCACGACGCGTCCCCCGGGAGCAAGCAGTGGAAGACACCATTTCATGAGGTGTCTCAGTCTCGTAACTGCCCTTGCGACAATGAGATCGAAGCCCCCGCGATGTTTGTCGAGAAAGTCCTTGCTGTCGACCCTGCCAAGCTCATAGGTGGTTTCATCCTCGAGCATCCCGCAGGCGTCTTCGAGAAAGCCCTCGTATTTCCGCCGCGAGTCGCATATGTGCGTCCTAACATGGGGTGATATGGCGGCCAGCACCAGTCCCGGCAGCCCATTCGAGCCTCCTACATCAAGTAATCTGACCGGGCTTTCGATCCCGAGCAGGGGAAGCACGGAGGCCGAGTCGCAGAAATGATAAGTCTCCAGACGACCTATGTCCTTTCTTGACACAAGGTTAAGCATATTGTTCCAGTGATGGATTTGCTTGCTCAGTCTCCCCAGGTGCAATTGAGCCCCGGGCCTTGGGTCTGTGCCGCTCTCCCGGAGGAGATCGAGCATGCGCTCTATCCGGGCTTCAGCCTGGTGAGTCTGCTGAACCCGCTGAGCCTGGTGCCCCTGCTGAGCTTGCTGAGCCTGGTGCCCCTGCTGATTTCCATCCTTCATCGCTTGTCCTTACTGGTTCTTGCTCGCCCCCATCCTGGCCTGCTTTGCCAGATGTATGAGGATACTGCTTATGTCCGCCGGGGTAATGCCCGGAACCCTTGCCGCCTGTCCGATAGACCTCGGCCGCACCCGGCTCAGTTTCTCGGTCGCCTCGCTGGATAGACCTGCCACCGCCGCATAGTCCAGGCGGGGTGGAATCACCTTGCGGCCCTTCCGGCTGAGATCCCTGGCCCGTCTTTGCTCCCTCACGATATACCCTTCGTATTTCACCTCGGTCTCAGCCCGGCTGAGTAGCCGCTCATCGTACTCGGCAAGCCAGGGCGCCACGCCGGCCAGATCTCTCCAGCCGGTGCCGGGACGCCTGAGGGCCTGCTCCAGGGTCACCGAATCCTCGCCATCCTTGGTGCGGGTGCGCTCAAGACGCTGCCTTAAGACCTCAAGCCTTCGTTTGCGCTCCTCCATCTCCGCCAGTACTGTCTCCGGGATGAGTCCCATTCTATGTCCGTGTGGCATAAGTCGTTCATTTGCATTGTCTTGACGCAACAACAGCCGGTATTCCGCCTGTGAGGTGAACATCCGGTAGGGTTCCTCGGTCCCCCTCGTCACGAGATCATCAATCAAGACCCCGATATAGGCTTCATCACGCCCCAGGATGAATTCCTCCCGTCCACTCACCGCAAGGGCCGCGTTTATTCCGGCCATCAGGCCCTGCGCCGCGGCTTCCTCATAGCCGCTGGTGCCGTTTATCTGGCCGGCGAGATAGAGCCCTGCCAGCCTTTTGGTCTCAAGCGTGGGGCGAAGCTCCGTTGGCTGGACAAAGTCGTATT
>JAUXGG010000040.1 GCA_030622265.1 Candidatus Eiseniibacteriota bacterium | reverse complement strand
TGCTCTTCTCCCTCGCAAGAGTTGTCTTCGGGCTCCGGCCCGGCTCAGTCCCCCTGCTGGCGCTTGCCATCGTATCGGCGTCGATCGCCTTTGTCGGGATCATGATGCTGCTCTCGGTGTTAGGTAAGACTGAACAGTCCGCGGGAGGCATCGGCTGGGGCATTCTGCTTGTGATGTCAATGATAGGGGGCGGCATGATCCCGCTCTTCGCCCTACCTTCCTGGATGCCTACCTTAAGTCATTTCAGCCCGGTCAAGTGGGCGATCTTATCGATGGAGGGTGCCGTCTGGCGCCAGTTCACCCTGGGAGAGATGATGCTGCCCTGCGGGATCCTCTGGGCCGTGGGAGTCGTGTGCTTCTTGATCGGCGTGCGCGCCTTCGCCTGGACCACCCAATCTTAGATCCGCGGCACGTGCATCTTGCCTGAGGTCCCCGAATGAAATAGAATGGGCGAAACGCGAAGCCGGAGACAGCACTCATAGGACCATCACGAAGAACTGCGATCATCGCCGCCATTGTCATTGCCGCCGTTGTTCTCATCTACTTCCGGCAGCGTCCCGAGCGGCGCGGCATAGGAACCTCTACGACCCGGACCTTTACCTACCGGGTCGTGAACACCTACCCTCACGACCCTGGCGCCTTCACCCAGGGCCTGGTATTCGCAGACGGAATCCTCTATGAGGGCACGGGTCTTAAGGGGCACTCCTCACTTCGGGAGATCGATCTCGAGACCGGAGAAGTGGTAAGGATTCTTGATCTTTCCGATGTCTACTTCGGGGAGGGGATAACGGTATGGGACGATACGATCGTTCAGCTTACATTGTCCTCCCGGACCGGCTTCGTCTATGATGCCGCCACTTTCGATCTCTTGCGGGAGTTCACATACACCACCGGCGGCTGGGGGATAACCTCCGATGGCGAGCGCCTCATCATGAGCGATGGCACGTCGATGCTTCACTTCCTCGATCCTGACTCGTTCCAGAGGACCGGGCAGGTGATAGTCAGGGATGGCAGCAAGCCCGTCATAGGTCTTAACGAGCTTGAATACATCGATGGTAAGATCTTCGCCAATGTATGGCAGACCGACTTGATCGCCCGGATCTCCCCCGAGACCGGAGAGGTCACGGCCTGGATCGACCTGACCGGGCTGCTCGAGCCCGGCGAGAGGCGCGGCGCCGATATCCTGAACGGCATCGCCTATGACGCGGAAGGCAAGCGCCTCTTCGTCACCGGCAAGCTCTGGCCCTACCTCTACGAGATAGAGATTATCCCGAAGCGCTGAGCATCAGGAAGGAACGCAGTCACCGAATCCGGTGAGCTTCATTCCCTCCTTCTTTTTCATCCACGCCTCATGCTCATCCGGAGTCACGAAGGCCACGATCCTGCTTATGCAGGATTCGCCGTTTACGAACCTCCACGGGTAGCAGCCTATGGTGACACGCTGGTTGAGCAGGAGATCTATGTCCCCGCCCAGGTTCTCCGCATGCACTATCGGAATGTGGAACAGGGCTATGTGCATGAGCTGGTAATGGTCCGGCGGGAAGAGCTCGTCCAGACCCTTGCCGTATTTCTGCTTCAAGAACGCGTCGGCCTTCCCGGCGTCTTTCGGCATCCAGTCCCTGATCTTGGTGTTCATGGGATGATCGGCCGAACCGCAGTCCACACCGATCCACTTGAGCTTCTTCTGCTTGGCCCAGGTCGCGAACTCCATCTGGGGTCCGGGATGCCGGATCATGTACCTGAGCTCGTCCGCCCCGGGCTGGTCCCAGGCATATTTGTGATAGCCGGTGTTAATGATAAGGATATCGCCTTCCTTGACCTCGACCCGGTCCTCCACGTCCTTTGAGCTGTAGAGGCCATAGTCCTCCGCGATATCGCTCAAGTCGACGACCACCCCCGGACCACAAAGATAGTCATTCAGGGGAAGGCTCGCGATGTCACCGCCATGGGTGCAGAAATGAACCGGACCATCCAGGTGGGTGCCCACATGATTGCTCGTGGTTATGATCTGGCCATTGGCGCCGTTCGGAGCCAGCCGCTTGAAGAACTTGAGCTGGAGCGGTTCATAGGTCGGCCAGGGCGGCGTCATCACGCTCAAGGGTTGAGTAAGATCGATCATTCTGAAATCTACCGGCTTCATGGTTCCTCCTTCATCCTGGTTTTGAAATGTTCATAAACAGCCTCGAAGGCATCCTCGAAAACCGACATGGGTGGCTCGACCAGTCCGGCGCCCACCTGGCCGATGCCCGGGTCCTTGTGAGCGATTCCGGTGTTTACCGCAGGGACGATGCCCTTCTCGACCACCTTCACCACGTCTATGCCGGTGGGGGTGCCCCGGAAGCCCAGCGCGGGAATCCTGAAGCTCGAGCTCTCACCCGCGCTTATCTCGTACATATTGAGCGTGAAGCGAAGCGCGTCTGCGGGCGAGCCTCCCACGAACTCCACAATCGCGGGCGCCGCCGCCATCGCGAACCCCCCGATACCGTAGGTCCCACAGATGGTACTGTCGCCGATATCCGGGTTGGCGTCTTCCTCGGTGAACCCCCCCAGGTAAAGCCCGTCGACTCTGGGCGCCGGGGCGGTGAACCACCGGTCGGGCAGCATGCTCACGCGGATTCCGAACTCGGTGCCATTCCTGGCCATTGCCGTAAGCACGGTGCAGCCTTCGATCCCCGCGATGGCGTCCAGGCAGCTCTTGCCCGCCGGCATGGTGAGGTTTAAGAAGAAGTGATCATTGCTGTGCATGAAGGAAAGCACCTCGGCCTTGTCGGCATCGCTGGCTCCGGAGCGCACCACGGCCGGCGCAAGTTCCCTGATGAGGAGCGATGTCCCCGCACGGTTGCGGTTATGGCCTTCATCGCCCATCTGTAAGGCCTGGGCTATCAAGGTGCGAAGATCGATCTCGCCGCCAATCTCGATTGCCTCCCGGAGCAGCGGCGCCAGGGTCGCTTCCATCCACTTAAGCCTCGCGATCACCTCTTCGCTGAAGGCCCCGTACCGGAGCACCTTGCCCAGACCCTCATTGAGCGTGCAGTAGGCCTTCCTGCCATGGGTCTTGTTCTCTATGATCCAGACAGGCATGGATGGAGATACCACTCCGGCCATCGGCCCCACGGTGCCGTGATGATGACAGGGCTCGAAACAGATCCTGCCCGATGCCGCGAGCTCTGCGGCCTCCTTCTCGCTCCTGGCAAAACCCTCGTAGATCAGCGCTCCCATCACTGCGCCCTTCATGGGGCCGCACATTGCATCCCAGGTCACAGGAGGTCCGGCGTGAAGAATCAAATTGTCGGCCATGCCGGGTATGTCATCGATGGCCTTTCCCACTCCCACGATATAGGGGTGGGATTCATTCAGGATATCAACAGCCCTGGAGTTGGCCTGCTCGATGCTCGTGTCGATCTCCCGGCTCCTCAAGAGCTCGAGCGCCGAGAACAACTTCTCGTCACCCCGGCAGGGGATCTCCCATTTGACCTGGAAGGATGTGCCATCTTGCGTGCGAATGGCGTCGGAGAAGACATCACTTCCCAGATTGGCTACAACCAGCCCGCTCGAGAAGAGGTCCTTTAGCTTATCCATTCCGCTATCCATCTCGCTATCCATCCCGCCTACCCTCAAGCGCCGCGAGTGCCAGCTCGCAGAGCCCCTCATTGTGTTCCGCTACATATACTCCGGCCGCCTCGAGGGCCCGCCTCTCGTTTGCATAATTCTGGGGATCGCCACGCGTACCGCATATGCTTGCTATGACGAGCGGGCGATCACCCGGCTCTCTGGCCTTGCCGGGCTCCTCCCCCCCACTCAGTGCAGTCATAAGCGCCTCGGCGATCTCTACACCCGGCGCCTCATGGCATCCGTGGCCTAAGACCACGTCCAGCAGGATGACCGCAGTCTCGGGATCATCCAGCTCACGTTGGAGGCGTACCAGCCTGTAGGCCTGGTCGATCATGGGATGCGCCCGTCCCCGGGTGAAAGTATCATCACCGAGGTCGACGATGGTGTGGCCCACGCTCTCTCCCGGGTCATCCAGCCCTGGGAAGTCCCCGATCTTCAAGTTGGTATGGATGTCTTTAATCCCATCCGAAAGCAGAAAGACCGCTTCCTGGGCCAGGGTTCCCCCGCTGAAGAGACCGCGAACATACTTCCTGCCTGGCGGCATCTTCCGGGCAGCCGCGAGGAGCGCGGCCATAGCATCCTCGTCGAAGCCCGTGAAACCCTCCACCTGCTTCCCGGCTCCACGCGCGGCCTCGAATGCTGTCCCGGCAAGGGTCCGGGTGAATGTGAGATTGGCCTCGCTCCGGATGTCCGCCTGTCCCGTGAAGTGGATGATGCAAGGCTTCTTGCCTCTTCTCGCCACCTCGATGATCTCGTCGGCTATCTCCCGGTCGGGATGCTTGGATACCACCACGATGGCCCGGGTGGCGGCATCGTCGATCAGCGCCCTGAGCCCCATCTTGACCATCACCCCACCCACTTCCCGCGAGACATCCCTTCCACCCGTACCTATCATCTGCGATATTCCCATCTCGTGGCACCTGGCCAAAATTGAAGATACCTCCTGGGCCCCGGTCCCCGAAGCGGCGACCATCCCGATATCGCCCCGCGGGACCTCGTTCGCGAAGCCGAGCCCGATTCCATTGATGATGGCGGTGCCGCAGTCGGGCCCCATCACGAGCAATCCCCGTTCCCCGGCAAATAGCTTAAGTTGCTTCTCATCCTCGACGGTGACATTGTCGCTGAAGATCATTACATGCTTCCCGGCTTCGAGAGCTTTCCGAGCCTCATAGGCCGCGTATCTGCCGGGTAATGAGATCAAGACCAGGTTGATATCCTGATGAGATTTCAAGGTAGCGTCGAGACCCATTGCCGCTTCATAGGCCTCGGCTCCAGATGGAGCCGGGCCTCCCTCGATCTCCTTCTCAATAAGATCGACCGCTTCATCCAGCACCGAGTCGGTCTCGAGCTCAAGCGCGATGAGAAGGTCATTCGCCTTGGCGCCTGCGAATTCGGCGGGCTCGAAGCCGGCTTCCTTCAGGAGATCGAGATTGGTGTCGGTCGCCATCGCGACCATCACATAGCTCACGCCTTCGAGCCCACTCGCCTTCTTGGAAATGCGCATGAGAGCTACGGAGTCGCGATAGGTGGATGCTTTAAGCGTAATGTGCCGCATCGGCCGCTCCGCAAGTTGATGAGACATGAAGCCAGGAAAGCACCCCGGCCAGCATGTCCTGGCCCGATGTCGCGCCCAGCCCCGTGAGGCATTTTGCCGCCGATCGAACCCCGTCGGATGAACCCGTCTCGATGGCATGCAGAAAATCAGACAGGGGCCCGGGGTAGCAACCCTTGAGGGCGGCCTTGAGCATGAAAAATGATGGCAGGTTGGTCCGGTGGACGAGAGGGCGCATGCCCTCGAATACCGACTTGCGGAAATCATCGCCGTGCGCGAAGAAGTAAGCCGCGCCGATGAAGCCTATGAGGAAGTCGTCACCCGACGGCGTGAGTCCGATGCCCAGGCCAACCAGCTGCTTGACTCCCCGGAGCACCGGCTCGATGCATCGCAGCCTCCATGCGGTTTCCATGAGATCCACCGCGCAGCCGATCCTCGCGGCAAGCACCGCCTGAAGACCTCCCACCACGGCCCCGCCGGCCTTCTCCGTGCTACCGGCCCCCTCGCCGTCGCCAACCGGGTCGGTTCCACCGGCCATCGCACTGTTGGCAGTGGCAGCCGGGCCATTACCGGCGACAGCTCTTAAGAAGACCGAGTCGATGAGGGCTTCCTTGAGAATAGTATCTATCGTATCCAGTGCCTGCAGCGATGTCTCGCCGCTCGCAGAGGGATCGAGATCGCAATTCCATTCCCGCGCCTGCTCGAGCGAGATGGTCAGCCTGCCGCCCAGGTCGATTGCATTGCGGCTCACGGTTGCAGGCTCGGACCATAGAACTTTAAGAAAGCACTCCCCCATTTCAGGTTCCGCCTTAACGCGAATGCAGAAAGGATGCATGGGGACTCCGGGAGGATGCAAACATATCCAGGTCATGTCCTGGCAGAGGATGTTCACGGTGCGGGTGAAACTCGAATGGACCTTTCCCGACCTGGACTTCCGGCCGAGGCGTGAGAGCACGCTCGAGCTCGCCATCTGGGCATCGATTGTCATGGCTTTGACCGTCCAGGATTGAGCGCCAGGAAAACACGCTCGGGACTAAGTGGCAGTTCCTTGATTCTCACACCGGTACCATTGAAGATGGCATTGGCTATCGCGGGCGGCACCGAGATCATGGGGTGCTCCGCGACGCCTCTCGCACCGAACGGACCCTTATCATGCGGGGTCTCAACGAAGATAGGCATAATCTCGTGTGGGATATCCTTCACGGTCGGGATTTTATAATCGGTTAGCGACGGGTTAAGCAGCCGGCCGGCCTTATCATAGATGTACTGCTCGTGAATAGCTGACCCGATACCCTGAACACACCCACCTATGACCTGTCCCCTGCAGAGATCTTCATTGATGACCTTCCCGACATCGAACGCCGAGACGAGTTTCAGGATCTCGATGTCACCGGTCCGGGTATCCACTTCGATTTCGACCGCATGGGCCCCGTATGTCCAGTTTAAGGCGGGAAGACCCTGACCGGTCTCGGGATCCAGGTTGGTAAGCCCCTCGGCAATGTAACTGCCTCTTCCAATGACCGGTCCGCCGATCGAGTTTCCATTATCGAACTTATATCCCATCACCACATCCGTGTAATCGAGGGCGAGCAAGGGATCTTCCTTGACGAACACGACGCCGTCCTTGACCTCGAGAGCATCGGGTTTCACATTGAGAGCTTCAGCGGCAACATCTTTTATCTGCCTGGTCGCATCCTCGGCGGCTTTAATAATGGAGAGCCCGCCCATAACCGTGAACCGGCTGGCCACGGTCTGCCAATCATATGGTGAGAAGTCGGTGTCCTTGTTCCAGATGAAATGAATCCTCTCAAATGGCATCTTAAGCTCATGGGCGGCTATCTGGCTTAAGCTTGTCGCTGTACCCTGCCCGTAGTCGATGCCGCTTACCAGGAGATCGACGGTGGCATCCTCGTTGAACTTCATTATGGCGCTCGATGCCGTATTGGGCGGCATCGCCGGAGCCTTGTGAAGTACCGCAATGCCCTTAGCGCGGACCTTGCCTTCGGACCTGGACCCGTGCCTACCATCGCTGGGAACATCGCTGGGAGCATCGGCCGGGGCAGTCTCGCCTCTACCCCGCGCACCACCATCTCCACAGGTTTCTCCACAGGTTTCTCCCCACTTTATCTCTTTCGCCACTTCCTCCAGGCACTTCCTGACGCTGCCCGTGTATTCGGTGATCTCCTCCCCCGTGATGGTGGTGGCCCCGGGCTTGAGCAGGTTCTTCATCCTGAACTCGACCGGATCCATCTTGAGCTCCTGGGCGACCATGTCCATCTGGGACTCGACGGCCCAGAAGAGCTCGACATGGCCGAAGCCGCGATAGGCCGTACCGAATGGCTTGGTCGTATAGACCGTGAGGGAGTCCATCTTGACATTATCGATTTCATACGGCCCGGCACCGGAGTATCCCGATGCGCGCCCGATGTTCACGCCGTAGTCGGCATAGGCGCCCGCGTCCCATATATACTCGATCTCCTGGCTGAGGATGCGTCCCTCAGCGTTAACGCCCGTCTTCAGCCTGGCGTGAAGTCCCTGCCGGCATGGAAGCGTCATGAATTCCTGCTCGCGCGTCGCCACGATCCTTACCGGCCTGTACCCCGCGGCCTTCGAAAGGAGAGCAACCAGGGGCTCAAGATGGATTCCGGCCTTCCCGCCGAAGGCCCCACCCAGGTAGGGCACGACCACCCTGATCATGGATTGGGACATCCCGAGAGCAACGCTGAGTAAGTGTCTCACCGCGAAAGGTGATTGGGCGGAGGTCCAAATCTCGATATTGCCCTTGGGCCTCCAGTGGGCGATCGAGGTATGAGTCTCCATCGGCACATGCTGTACCTGGGGAACATAGAACTCGTTTTCTATTATCTTGTCGCAGCGGGTGAAAGCCTCTTCGGCATCACCCTTCTTCAACCGGAAGTGGTTGGCGATATTGGTCCCGCCCTTCGGGCAGAAGACACCCCGGATACACTCATATGAATCCAGGTCCGGATGCACCAGCGGCGCGTCCGCCTCAAGCGCCTTCTTCGCATCGAGAACCGGCTCCAAGGGTTCATAGTCGACCTCGATGAGCTTGACCGCTTCCTCTGCGATCTCCTCGCTTGTGGCGGCGACGGCGGCCACCGGCTCTCCGAAGTAGCGGGCCTTGCCGTCGGCCAGGATCGGCTTATCCACCATATAGAGCCCGACCCGGTAAGGAAGGTCCGCACCGGTGAGCACGGCCTTTACTCCATAGAGCGCTTTCGCCTTCTCGGTATTGATGCCGCGGATGGTCGCATGAGCATGGGGACTTGTAAGCAGCCTGGCATAGAGCATGCCCGGCAGCTTCATGTCGGCGGCATAGGTGGCACTTCCCGTCACCTTCTCCACACCGTCAATGCGTGGAAACGACCCGCCAATAAGATTCTCCGTCACGCCTTCTCCTTAAGAGCTCTCCTTGCGGGCGGCACTCAGGATCGCCGCCACGATGGGTATGTATCCGGTGCACCGGCACAGATTGCCGCAGATAGCTTCCTCCACTTCCTCCTGGGTGGGATGCGGGTTTCGCATGAGGAGTGCCCGGGCCGACATTATCATCCCCGGGGTGCAGAAGCCGCACTGGATGGCGCCCTCGTCGATGAAGGCCTGCTGGAGCGCACTCAGCTCGCCACCGGCAGCCTCCCCCTCGATGGTCCGGATGTCACAACCATCCACCTCGCGCGCAAGCACCAGGCAAGAGTCGACCGGCCGGCCGGCCAGGAGGACAGTGCAGGCTCCGCATTCACCCTTCCCACATCCCTGCTTGGTACCCGTAAGCGCAAGCACCTCCCTGAGGAGATAAAGAAGCGTCCACCTGTCATCGACTTCTATCCGGACCTCCTCGGCGTTCACCGTGAGGTTTATCAGGTGCATCATGCCTGCCCCTCTTTGAATTTGCCGGAGAGTTCACCCAACACCTCTCCCACCAGGAACTCGGCCATCTTGAGCCGGTATTCTCTCGAACCTCGAACATCATCTATGGGTGATATGGCATTCGCCACCGTATCAAGCACCTTTGCGTGATCATCGAGGCCTGCCCCATCCAGGCCACCAATCAGAATGGGAGTCTCCGCCACCGCACCGAGCGCGACCTTGAGTCCCGCTTCCCTGCTATAGGC
>JAUXGG010000290.1 GCA_030622265.1 Candidatus Eiseniibacteriota bacterium | reverse complement strand
GGCTATCAGGAGATCGCCCCGCAGGGAGCCCACGCCGCCATTATCCCCTGATGGCGCGGTTATAAGGTAGACCCCGACGAGACCCACAATGAGCGCGATCAACTTCCGCGAGGTCATTCGTTCCTTCAAGAAGCCCACGCTTAACGGTGCGATCAGCACCACGCTCGAGTTTATGAGCACAGAGCAGGATAGCGGTGGCGGCAAGGAAACGGAGCAGCACGAAGGTGTAGGAATCTACATAGCGGAGCCCGATCTTGACCACAGTGAAGGAAGTGGCCCAGAGAAGGGCCGCAGTGGTGGTCATCAGGATGGGAAGATACTTACGCCTCGTCATCGGTACCGCTTGGGCTCCTCCTCCCCCTTAAGAACCCGCAGGGCACCGAGGGCCAGGGAGTCCATCTCGTGTTCACCCGGGTAGACGAACATATTGCCGGTTATGAATTCCACCCGCTCCTTCACCAGGTCCACAATATAATCGGAGTGGGCTATGCCTCCGGTAAAGACAATTGCATCGACCTTGCCTTTCAAGACCGCGGCGGCGGCGCCTATCTCCTTGGCGACCTGGTAGGCCATGGCTCCGATGATGAGGCGGGCCTTCTCGTCTCCGGCCTTCGCCATCCCCTCGGCCTTTACCATATCATCGGTGCCGAGATAAGCCCGCATGCCTCCGCTGGTGGTGAGCCGGGCAAACATCTCATCCCGCGTGAACTTTCCCGAATAGCACAGATCCATGAGCTGCGTAACCGGCAGGCTCCCTGTACGCTGGGTGGAGAAGGGTCCGCCGTCGTGCGCATTGTTCACATCAATCGCCCGGCCCCGCTCATGGGCGCTTATCGATATGCCGGTACCGAGGTGCGCGACTATGAAGTTCATGTCCCGGTAGGTCCCGCCGAGCTCGGCCGCGGCTTTCCGGACGACCATCTTGGAATTGAGCGGATGGTCCAGGCTCTTCCGCTCTATCTCTGGTAGCCCTGAGATCCTGGCCTCGGGAGTGAACTCATCAACCGATACCGGATCCACGATGAAGGCGGGCTTGCCGATGGACTCGGCGATGTCATAGGCGATGATCGGTCCCAGGTTTGAGGCATGCTGGGCCTGGACCCTGCCTGCCCTTATGTCCTCAACCAGGGTTTTATTAACCCGGTAGGTCCCGCTCTCGAGAGGCTTAAGCGCCCCACCACGGCCCACTACCGCATCCAGACTCTTAAGGTCTACGCCCTCAGCGACAAGGAAGTCCTTTATTGCCTGCTCCCGGTACTCGCGCTGGGAGAAGACATCCTCAAAGCGGGCCACCTCATCGTGGGGATGGGCAATGCTCCGGCTCAGGATGCACTCGTCGTCCTCGCAGACCGCGACCTTGGTCGAACCGCCACCCGGGTTTATTACGAGCATTCTAAACATGATCTCTCCCTAGTGAACCAGAAGAACCGCGCACTCTGCATTACCGATGATCTTCATGCTCACCCCGCCCATCATGGCGAGGCCTGTCTTCCTGATCTTGTGTCCTCCGGCTCCGGTCCTGCCGACAACCAGCAGGTCATACCCGCCGCTCTCGAGTTCATTCAGGATAGCGGGAGCGGGCTCCTCTCCCCTGAGGAGCTTGGCCTCGGGCTCCACCCCGAGCCGCTCGAGGGCACGAACCGTCATATTGAGCACCTGCTCCCACTCATCAACATAGCCCTCACTCATGGCCGGTGAGATATCCCCGGCATAGACCTTGGGCACATATGAGACCGTGACCACGGTGATCGTTGCCGACACGGCCTTGGCGATCTCGGCCGCGGCCTTGGCGGCGTTCATCGCCGGACCCGACCCGTCTGACGCCACAAGAATCTTAGTGAACATCTACGCTTCCCCTTTCCTCTTCCAATGCATATCTGGATCTTAAATCGCTCAGTTTCGAGAGAATCTCCCTGCGGTTGGCCTTGAAGCGCTCGACCGAGGGCTTCATCCAGGTCTCGATGTGGGCCTTGAGCCAGTCCGTACCCCACCTTACATCACCACCGGTCCCGGTGAAGGTGCCCTCTTTAGCATAAGCGGCCAGGTCGCCTTTGAGTCCGCAGACAGGACAGACCACCGATGGGGCTTCTATCACGAAGAAATCGCTCCTGCAAACAGGACACACATTGGCCCTGTCCCCGGACACCTCCAGCTCCCGCCCTTCGGCGAAGGCGGTCCCGATCGCCTCGAGCCGCGCAACCGCAGCGGCATCCGAGAGCACCTCGCCCGGGCCCTCGGCCACCACGCTCAGGCTGTCCTCGATCCTGAATCCCAGGAGGCTCGCCATCAGGTTCACATAAGGCTCGGCGACACCGCGCCACTGGCGGTTTCCCATGATGGTGACCGTGACGGCCCGTCTTCGCCGATCGTCTTCCGGATTGAATTCGCTCACGGTGAGCAAGCGGTCCAGGAGCGAAAACAGTTTCGCGGGAGGCGCCATGAAGTAAACCGGTGCGGCAAGCACCAGGTTATCGGCCGAGCGAATGTGGCAGAGCAGGTCATAGAGCCCGTCCTCTATGGGACATGCCCCGTCTCCCGCCAGGCACCTGAAGCAGCCCCGGCAGGGTTCAAGGGGTATGTCGGTGAGACGAATGAAGGCCGTCCGTGAACCGCCTCTCATGGCAGCAAGAAGCACCGACTTAACAGCCGTCTCGCAGTTGCCCCACGCCCTGTTCGATGCAGAGATTCCGAGTAGCATTATGAATTCCAGAAAGATTCGTGCAGCTCACCGTCCTGAGTTTTCCAGATTTGCACCGGGGTGTCAACTAATTGCTGGACATAGCCGGCGGGCTGCAACACTATTATTGATGAGAGGAGAGAAGATGGAAGAGATCCCTGTTAAGTTCAAGAATGAGGAGCAGGTGCTTGTGGGAATGATGCACCTGCCGGATGCCAAGCCGCCCTACCCTTGCGCGGTCTTCCTCCACGGTTACACCGGCAACCGGATCGGTGAACACCGCCTCCTTGTCAAGGCCGCCCGCGAGCTCTGCCGGAGCGGCATGGCTTGCCTGCGCTTCGACTTCAGGGGATCGGGCGAAAGCGAGGGAGACTTCGCCGACGCGACCCTGGATACCGAGTTGAGTGACGCGGGCGCCGCCATAGACTTCCTCTCCGACTTCAAGGGTATTGACGGAAACCGGATCGGCCTCGTGGGCATAGGTTTCGGGGGGTCCGTGGCCGTCTGCGTCTCGGCTGAGAAGCAAGTGAGGTCCCTGGCCCTGTGGTCGGCTTCGGCCTTCGTGGACTACCTGGTCGAGCGGGATAACGAGGTGGTCAAGGACCCTTATGCCTGGCTACCCCCCAACTTCAAGGAAGCCGTCAAGAAACGCGGCCGTGTTGACATCGGAGGCTTCGTCCGGGGCAAGGGTTTCTTCGAGAGCATAAAGTCCCTGGACCCGATGAAGGAGATTACCCACTATGGTGGCCCGGTACTTTTCATTCACGGCAGCGAAGACCAGGTCATGTCACCCTCGAACTCGGAACTCATGTATGATCGCGTCAAGGGGAGAAGGCGGCTCATCATCATCGATGACGCCGACCACACCTTCAGCTCGGTTCAGTGGGAGCGCGAGGTGACTGACGGGACACGGGCCTGGTTCGAAGAGACCCTCTAACCTGTTTCCGAGACTCACCGGCCTGCTTGCGAGACTCAT
>JAUXGG010000399.1 GCA_030622265.1 Candidatus Eiseniibacteriota bacterium | reverse complement strand
GGTGACTATTATATCTCCCCGGGCCTCATCGAATCCGACCGACAACGCGGCGCTCTTCCCATAGTTGGTCCTGAAACTGAGGACGCGGGAGAAGGGGTCGGCATCAAAGATCTCGGACAGGATCTCATTTGAAGCGTCCCTGCTGCCATCATCGACGAAGACGAGCTCGTAGGACCTGTTCATCCCCCCGAGAACCCTTGTGAGCTTGCTGTGCAACTCCCGCAGGGAGCCTTCCTCGTCGAATACGGGAATAACGATCGAGATCTCTGTCATCAGGCTATTGCCTCCTCAGGCCCAGCTTGCCATGCAAGCTCCGCCTGCCAGGATTGAGTTCCAGGGCCTTCTGCCACTCGGCCCCCGCCTCGGCCTGCCTCCCGAGGGAGTTCAGTATATCGCCATGTATCTCATATGACAATGCATCTCTGTCTGTCAGGTCCAGGGCCCACCGGGCTTGAGCCAGAGCCTCCTCGGCCTCCCCGGTCTGAAGCCTGGCATATGCCAGCATCGAATGGCCCTCGTAGGAGTCCGGCTTATCATTCACGAAACCCTCAAGCATCTCGCAGGCAACTGCAAACTGCCCGCCGCGCATCTGGTCAATGGACCGCTCAAACACCCCGGGGGAATATCCTCCATCGGGACTGCCGGGCCAGGCCGGGTAGCGCACCAGGGTTGCCTCCCTGCCACACAGCATGAAGCTTAAGACCGGAATCATCTGGCTCGAGAAGTCAGGGTAGTTCTTGCCGAGATACTCATGGAGAGTTGGAAAGCGAAGCAGGAAATGGGTCACCGGGTATTTTTCGAACTCGGCCTTTTCGTCATAGCGGATCAGGTCGCCATAAGCTGGAAGGCTCCTGAAACCTGTCTCCAACGAGAGCGTGGTGGAGCAGTCACCCACCATGAACACCCCGGAGGAGAGCACGCGCTTAAGGCTCCGGGAACTGTCGAGAATCGTGTATCGCCGCCCGGACGCATAGCGCGCGAAATTGACCGTATTGATGAGTACAAAAGCGATCAGGACAATCGCCAGGACGTACCCCGCCCACCTTTTCGGCAGCTTCAGAGTGCCCCTCGTGATCGTACCCCCGAAGATGAGGCAGATGCCGAGCGCCGCGCCGCCGAAGAAGAGAAGATGCTGAACGGTCGAAAGATGAAAACGGTAAAGCGATATCATGCCAGGCGATGAGGGCCTCCCCATCAGGGCGGAGCCACCGCTTAAGACGCGGTAAACCAGATCGTGCTGGATATGGATGAGGACCCAGGCGAGCCAGCCCCCGAACGCGTAAACGAATCCCGAAGATCTCGGCGACGACAGAATGGAGTTGCCCCGCGCCAGCCGCAGCATGAACGCCGTGGCGAGCAACGCGGTGCTCGGGGTCAAGAGCACCATGTAACGCAGAGGCCGGTAGCTCAGGAGGCTTAACGCCCCAAGAAGACCCACGAACCAAACCGCCGCAAGACGCTCCCAGGCTTTTGCCCCGGGCTTGCCGCCGAAGAGACCTGATATGACAGAGAGCAGCCCCAGGTAAGCCAGTACCGACATCAGGGGCGTACCCGCAAAGAAGCCGTCGCGCCCGCTCCCGATATGCACCAGGGCGCCCAGTCTTCTCCAGATGACTGTTCCAAAACCGGCGCCGGCGTATTCGCCCTCCTGGGACAGCAGGATGTTTGACCTGAAATACTTTGCTATCACCGCGGGGTTCACGAAATAGACCAGGGCCACCCAGAGCGCCACGGCGACGGCCAGCCCGCCCAGGAATCCCACGGCCAGGCGCCAGTTACTGACAGATGGGCGCTGCAGACCAGCCACGCCGCCTGCGTCCGGAACATCCGGGCGTTCTCCCCGGGGCCTGATCGATAAATAGACAAGCACCACCGGAACGAAGTGAAGCGCGTGCATCTTCAGCATGAACGCCGCGAGCCCCACCAGGAATCCAGAGATGACAAGGCCCCCCGTCCGCTTGAGCGCGAAGTAGAAGGCGGCCAGCAACATCAGGATCAGCAGAGACTCCACCATGGGGACCCGGCTGTAGATTATGTGCGTATAGGGAAAGGCGATGAAGATGAGCGCCAGCAGGCCCGCGGCGCTGCCGTCAAGCCTGCGCATCCAGACAAGCGCGAGGACCGCCGCGGCTATGGCGGGCAGTACCCCCGCAAGATTGGCCTGGAGGAGTCCGACACCTGCGACCTTGAAAATGACGAAAGCCAGGAAATTGATCAGGGGGTAAAAGAGCACCACGGGGGATCTCATGTCGGGGATCCAGGTACCGAAGACCACCTTGCTCCGCGCGCCGTCTATCGCGCGGGCCCCGTCGGTAAAAAGCGCCTGACTCCAGGTGAAGTTCCAGGGCGGATCCGCGTTTAGGAAAACCGTTCTCAGGATCACCGCGGCGGCGATGACCGCGGCGACCACCACCCAGTAATACTTGAAGGACTCCTGCGAGAGATACTCCCGCCGCGGCTCTTCCCGTCGCGATTCCTCCCGCTGCGATTTCTCCTTCTGCCGTTTTTCCTTGTGTTGTTTTTCCTTCTTAACAGCCTTGCTTCGCTTCGCCCCTGCCAACTCTATCCCTCCCGGTTCTTGCCGGCGAAAGCTCCTCGCCTCGCTGCCTCCCGGCCAGTCTCGGTCACCGAGCCGGCCACCCTTGGTCACCAAGCCGGTCAGCCTCGGTC
>JAUXGG010000393.1 GCA_030622265.1 Candidatus Eiseniibacteriota bacterium | reverse complement strand
TGCCTTTCGACTGGATGTCGGTGAGCCAGGGCCGCCGAGCCGATGAATACACGGGCTGGTTGCACGATGAGGACCGCACCTTCACGGTATGGATAGAGGAGCATCCAACTCCCGAGCTCTACATCGTGGCCGGCAACTACTACAGACACGAGGCCTATCACGAGGGTGTGTGGGTCATGACCTATACCTATGAGCAAAGCGACAGCCTCGCACAGGTTTATCTGGATGCCACGGGGCGTTACATTGCGCTCTATGAGAGCTTGATCGGTGAATATCCGTTCTCAAAGTTCGCCATGGTTGAGAACTTCTGGCAAACAGGGTACGGCATGCCATCCTTCACCTTGCTCGGCAACAAGGTCATAAGACTGCCCTTCATCGTCCGGACATCATACGGTCATGAGATCCTCCACAACTGGTGGGGCAACTCGGTATTCGTCGACTACAGCCAGGGAAACTGGTGTGAGGGCCTGACTACCTATGGGGCCGACTACCTCTACAAGGAACAGATGGGAGAGAGTGAGGCCCGCGACTACAGGCATCATACTTTGATCTCTTTCAATAGCTATGTGACTGAGGGCAAGGACTTCCCCGTGTGCGAGTTCCGCGAACGCCATGACGCATCATCCCAGAACGTGGGATACGGTAAGGCCCTGATGGTGTTTCACATGCTCAGGCGCTCGCTGGGTGATGACCTGTTCTGGCAGGCCCTGCGGGACTTTTACGAGAGCTCCCGATTCACGGTGGCATCCTGGAAAGATGTGGAAGCCGCCTTTTCAGGCGCTGCCGGAGGTGACCTCTCATGGTACTTCGACCAGTGGCTTACGCGTACGGGCATGCCGGCCATAAGCCTGGAGGAGGCCGGCTATGAGGCCGGGGACGGTGACTATGAAGTCACATTCAGGCTTATGCAGGAAAGCCCGGCATGGCGCGTCGACATACCCGTCAGGGTGGAGACCGCGCACGGTACCGAGAGCCGGATGGTACACCTTGCCGGTCCTGAGAGTACCTACACTTTCTCGACTCGTGCCGAGCCCGTCAGTATGGCCATCGACCCAGACTATGATACTTTTCGGAAGCTTTACATAGAGGAGATCCCGCTCACGCTCGGTTCCATGTTCGGCCAGGATTCACCCGCGGTGGTGATAGGGAATCTTGAGGCTGGCAGTACCAAGGAACACTTGCGGAGCGTGGCAACATCCTGGGGACTCGCCGCCTACATAGTGGAAGAAGCTGACTTCGATGAGTCCCGGCTTATGACGGATCACGTCTGGCTGATGGGAAGAGGCGAGTTGTTGAGGCGCCTTGCCGGACCGGGGGCCGGTACGGTAGGAGAAGCAAAGAAGGTGGCAGTAGGCGCCGCCTCGATCCAGGTAGCGGGAAAAGAGTTCGCGGTACCGGGTAATACCCTGGTCTGTGCTCTCCGCAACCCCGGCCGGGAGGACCTGGGCCTTGGCATTGTGGTTTCAGGAGATGTAATGACACTCGAGTCTCTGGCGCGGCGGATACCTCACTACAGCAAGTACAGCTATGTGGGCTTTGAAGGCGCGAGACTTACGCTCAGAGGTGTGTGGCCCGAGGGCGATAGCCCGCTGGCCGTGGATTTCAGGGAAAACTAAAGCTGTAGATGTGAACCTACGAGGAGGTAGACCCGTGTTGAAACACTTTCGCCCGAGCGCCCTGCTTGTGTTGGCGTTTCTGCTCATAGGCTGCCCACCTGGAGAGACAGCATGGGCTGATCTGGCCGAGACGCTTGAATCTCACGTCAGGTTCCTGGCGAGCGACTCTCTCGAGGGCAGGCTGCCCGGCACCCCGGGCATCGAGATGGCAGCATCCTATATCGCCGGGGAGTTTGAGACCATTGGACTCGAACCTGCCTTTGGCGAGTCCTACTTTCAGGAATTCGATATCACTTTAGGGTTCACGGTCGAGGCTGGACCGTATCTTAAGTTCGGTGATGGCACTCCTGTTCCGTCGCACGCCGTCGCAGCGCTTCCGATCTCCGGCAGCGGCAGCGCCGGCGGGATGGTCATTGGCGCTCTACCTGAGGAAGATGATCTGCCCGAAAGCGACCTTGCCGGACATGTTGTCTTCCATGGAATACCCGCCCAGGTCGAAGAAGAGCGTTGGACCATGATGGGCTGTGACGGGGTGCTCGAATACATGAGGAGCGAAGCGGCCCGTGCGGAGGAGCTGGGAGCTGCTGCGGTGGTCTTCATAAGCGGATCGCCGGATGAGCCAGGATCCGGGCTTCACCATTTCCCCCTCAGGCGCAGCTACCGGCAGGTGGGCATCCCCGTGCTTGAGATTGCTCAGTCAGAAGCTCCGGACCTCGATATTTCAGGACCGGCCGGCGCCGGAACCTGCAGCATAAGCGTCGCGATAGAACCAAGATCCGTGAAGGTTAAGAACATCGGCGGGGTAGTCCCGGGTAGTACTCAAGCGGGTAAATGTGTTGTGGTCGGCGCTCACTATGACCATCTTGGCTATGGTGATATCGCTTCATCCACCCCATGGCGACGCGAGATTCACAATGGTGCCGATGACAATGCATCAGGTGTCTCCGCCCTGATCGAGACCGCACGCAAAGTTATGGAGTCCGGCTCCCCGAACCGGTCGATGGTATTTGTCTGCTTCACGGCGGAGGAACTCGGGGCACTGGGTTCCGAATATTACTGCAAGCATCCCCCCTTCCCCATGGAGAACACCACCGCAATGATCAACCTGGATACTGTGGGC
>JAUXGG010000177.1 GCA_030622265.1 Candidatus Eiseniibacteriota bacterium | reverse complement strand
TATATCGTCATGGGCTCTACCAACTGGAGCCACTACTCGCTGGACAGCAACAATGAAGCCAATGTCATAGTGGATTCGGAAAGGGCAGCAGGTGGTTTCAAGACCTATTTTGAGAAGATCATATCCCGGAGCAATACCGAATTCGTGCCCTCGATCGAGCCTATGGCTGCAGCGGACATCGGATCGCTGGAAGAGAGATATGTGCTTCTTCATGATATTGCCGACTCCGCCGTCTATGATGGCCTGAATGCGACGGGGAGGATCTACTTCGGTGATGTGCTCGTGGGGGTTGTGGACAGGCCTCTCGAGGAGATCCTCACGGTGGATTCGCTCTTCTTCGAGAGAGCCGCCGGTGAGAGCGTGCGAGTGCTCGGGAGATTCCAGGGTCAGAGCAGAACGGCTGTTGAGGCTCTTGATGTCGAGCTTAAGGACACGCCGGATGCGATGGCCAGGGCCTTTGAGATCGAAAGAGGCATGCTGAGGGAAAAGCGGTTCGATCACCCGTCCATTGACTGGATCGAGGATGCCCGCATCCGGAGCGCCTCCAACAGGGAGTATTTCACCGAGCTCAAGGCGCTGTTCCGGGGCGCCGAGAGCCGCATCTGGGCGGCGCTCTCGGACGCGAGGTACTATGAAGAAAGGCCCTATGCCGCCCGTCTGGTGAAGGGTCCCGAAGAGCCGGTGAGCCTCACCAATGTGATCCTCTCCGAGCTGGTGAATGCGGCCGTCAACGGCGTGGAAGTGCGATTCGTGATCGACATGGGCTGGAGAGGCGACCCGCCTCCGACCAAGACAGCGTTCCTGGACCGTCTTGCCGCTGCGGGCGGCGAGATCTACGCGGACCCGGGTGATGTAACCACCCATGCCAAGCTCCTGATCGTGGATGATGATTATGTCGTGGTGGGCTCGACCAACTGGTCCTACTTCGCCTTCGAGGAGAGCAATGAGACTTCGGTGATCATCGAGTCCCGCGAACTGAATCAGCATTATGCCGACTATATCGAGAGCATCATCGATGCGGGGAAGCCGTACGAGTAGCGTGGCAAGCGGCGTATGAACTCCGGTGGCCGTATTCGCTTATGCATCGGCTCACGGGGTATTGAAAAACCGGGTGGCTTTGGGTAAAGTTGTTACCAGTGAGTTGAAGCCAAGGAGCTGAAGAATGAGTAATGACAAAGTGACCCGGATTCTCAAGCGGGACGGCAGCCTGGCCGACTTCGACCGGGAGAAGGTCATCACCGCCATATATAAGGCCGCCGCGGCGGTGGGCGGCCACGACAGGGCCTTGAGCGAGAAGCTCGCCGATGAGGCGATCGACATCCTGAACCACGCGTATGCTCCACCGGATATGCCCTCGGTCGAGGATGTCCAGGACGTGGTTGAGAAGGTCCTGATAGAGAACGGTCATGCCAGGACGGCCAAGACCTACATAGTTTACCGGGAGAACCGGCGCAGGGAGAGGGAACGGAAGTCCTCAAAGAAGACCCGGGAGCGGCCGCTTCCTTATCGCCTGATGTATGAGAACCTGGTCTGGAACCTGGATCACAGCTGCGAGACCATCGAGAAACTCAACCAGCACGTCAGGTCCGGCACGATTGCGGACCTTGTTACGGAAGCCGACGCGACCTATAGTGAGAATGTGGCCAGGGCAGCGGAGGCCGTGGCAGCTACTGAGGGGACCAGGCTGATCATCGTGGCCGGCCCGTCGCCGTCGGGTAAGACCACCACCACTGCGAAACTCTCCAACAGGCTTAAGGACCTCGGGATCGAAACCGTTCTGCTCAACCTGGACCACTACTTCTTCAATCTGGAGCTCCATCCCAGGGATGAGCATGGCGACTATGATTTCGAAACCCCCGAAGCACTCGACTTAAACCTCATCAATGAGCACCTCGGCGAACTCGTGGAAGGCCGGACGGTGGAGATGCCCCAATATGATTTCAAGACCGGTAAGCGGACCGAGGCCACCGCGAGCGTCTCCATAAAACCGGATCAGGTTATCCTCATAGACACGCTTCACGGGCTCCATAAGCCTCTCACCGAGAGCATCGATGATGAGATGAAGTTCAAGGTCTACATCGAGACGGCCCCCATCCTCCGGGATGAGGAGGGCAAGTTCATCCGCTGGACGGACATCAGGCTCCTGCGAAGAATGGTGCGCGATCACGCCCATCGCGGCTACGACCCCAAAGAGACTGTAGGACACTGGCATTACGTCCGCCGGAGCGAGCTCAAGCACATCATCCCCTTCATAAGGGATGCGGACTATGTGCTCAATGGGGCCCTGCCATATGAGCTCCCGTTTCACAAGAAGCATTCTTACGGGCATTTTCCGGGCTTCATCAAGGCCTGGGCCGGTGACCGGAAGCGGAGGGATGCCTTGATGAGGGCCGAGCGGGTATTCGAGGTACTGACCAGGGTCAAGGCCTACGAAGATGAGTCCATAATCCCGGGTGATTCTCTGCTCCGGGAGTTCATCGGCGGAAGCATCTACAAACTCCACTAGCGAGTCACCCGAATTCACAAAGGCGGGGTCAGGTACTGGGATGTGAATTCACATCCCAGTACCTGACCCCGCCTCTGTGAATTTGCTCTCTTTTTCTTGCTCTTCTTAGACCTCTACCACGGATACGAGGCCTTTTTCCTCAACGTACTCGGTGAAGTTATTATTGGGATCCACCACGGTTCTCTCATCCACAACGAAGCGGTACCTGTAAGTGCCGGGCCTCAAGGATCCCACTCTCTGCCAGAGGCCTCTGCCGTCGACATCAAGCAGGGCGTCACGGCCACCGTTCCAGGAGTTGAAATCACCCTGAACGACGATGCTGTCGGCTTCGCTGTCCATGTAAGAGAAGAGAATGCCTCCCCCGATGCGCCGCGGAGCGAGGAAGTTCTCCATGGCCTCGGTCTCAATGAACTTCTGAGTGGCATCATTACCCGCGACCTCGTTGGCAAGAGACTTATAATCCGATAGGCCCCGGGATCCCCTGTACTGGGTGATAGGCACACCGAAACCGGTGGATTCCTTGAGAGTTACATTGTTGCGTATAATGGTCTTGAAACAAGACTGCTCGTAGCTGGACTTAAGAGCCGCAAGCAGCTCCCTGCTGATTCTCGTGCGGGAGTCGTACATGGTCGCCAGGACCTTATACGTTGTCGTGTGGCCGTTGATGTTCTCGAGAAGATCGAGAGCATCGGTCACGCGTCCCACACCCTGAAGCGAGAAGAGCGATGGGTCGACAGGTATGATGATCTCATCGGCCGCCATCAGCGCATTGAAGGTCAGGATTCCCACATTGGGAGGAGAATCGATAATCACATAGTCGTAGTCCTCGTCCACCCTGCTGAGAACTTTTCTTAGGCGTGACTCACGTTCGCTCCGCCCGGAGAGCAGTTGCTCGACGGTGCTCAAGATTACGTCTGCCGGCAGAAGGTCCAGGCCTTCATCGATGTTCGTAAGGACGCTTGAAACCGGCACCGTGTCGGAATCCATCAGCAGCTCGTAGACCGTGTGCTGGATGGCTTCACGATTGGGATAGAGCGATTGGGTTGTGCTTCCTTGCGGATCCATATCCGTGACCAGAACCCTGTTGCCCATGTCCTTTAGGCAGAGTGCGAGGCAGACGGCGGTCGTGGTCTTGCCGCATCCACCTTTCTGGTTCGCAATAGCAATTCGCCTCATCGTCTAAGTTCTACCTCCTTCTTTAATGGATCCGTACATAGACCGGTTGCAGGTCTGAATATCGGAACATTACTCACGAGTTGCCAAGATGTCAATGTTTTATGGGCGTTCCGATAACATTTGATCAACTTCGGCAAAGTATCGAGGTAGGCGTACGCCGCCGCCGGATGGACAGATCTCAATGAGATTGGTGGGTGTCACGGACCGGCGCGAAGCCAGTCCTACTTGTCCACCCAGTATAGATACATGCCGCAGTTTTCACACCTGTATAGCGAGGTGTTCCTGTCCTCGGCGGAGTCGATTGCCGAAGGGATGCGGACGAAACACTGGCAGCAGACGCTCTTTATGACGGGGGCGACTATCCTGCCGTGGCGCTGGATGGCGCGGCGGTACTGACTGAGTATGGAGGGACTCAGCTGACGCTCGAGATCGGCTTTGGTTGATTCCAGGGTTTCAAGTTTGTTTATCTTGAGACCCATCTTTCCGAGGACTCTCTTCTGGCCGGGGTCTCTGGCATCTCTCAAGAGCAGGAGAATGTCCTGAAGTGCGATCAGGACCCGGAGCTGAGGATTCATTCTTCCAGTTCCTTTATGAGTTTCATGAACTGCCTGATATCCCTGATCTTCTTGAACCGCTTGTCCTTGGTCAGGAGTCTCGCCCCCTGGGCCACGGTACCGAGGGCAATGAGATAGTCGCCGGGAGGATCGCCGACCGGCGGCGCGACAATGAGGACGAAGAGGAAGGCCTTCTTCTTATCTATCGACTTAAAGCTCACACCCGCCTTGGACCTTCCGACGGCCACCGCAACCTTGCTGACCACGAGGGAGCGGCAATGCGGGATGGCGACGCCTTTACCGATACCGGTGGAGCCCAGCTCTTCGCGGGCAAGAAGGGTGCGGAGTACGGTTTCCCGGGCGTGGGTGTCGAGGTTAAGCAGCTTAACCAGCTCCTCAAGCACCCCGTCCTTCGTGGTGGACTTGAGGTTGAGGTTTATCCTCTTAGGAATAATGATTTCAGAGAGCTTCATTTAATAGTTCGATGTCCAAACCTTCCTAGCTCAATACTATGACAAGGTGTCCAATCCGTCAAGCAAAGTCTTCACTTCGGCTATGATCTCCGGCTCCTTCTCAACACTCAGGGCGCTCCTCAGGACGGGTGCTGAGCTGGACCCTCGCATCTTCCGGATCGCCCAGAGGCTGTGGC
>JAUXGG010000198.1 GCA_030622265.1 Candidatus Eiseniibacteriota bacterium | reverse complement strand
GTATAATGGAATAGATCACGCAACCAATCGAGGTGCCCGACCGATGAACTTGAAATCCATCACTATCATGAGCGCTGTCCTGACGGCGGCCGTCACTTTATGCATCGTCTCATCTGCCCTTGCCTTCGATGAAGACATGGTTCCTTTCTCGGACCGGTTTCCGGTCGAGATAACCGTTGACGACCACTCCAGTGTCTATGAACTCGCCCGGCTCGGAATCGACATCGATGCGGCAGGGGACGGGTGGGTGCGGGCCTATGTCAACCAGGCCGAGCTGGAGCGAGTAGAGGAGCTTGGATACGAAGTCACGCGCATCCCGAATCAGGCCCTGAGGATGTGGCGGTCCCTTAAAGGTGCGGAACTCAAGGAGGCGATGGCCACCTACCATGACTATGATGCCGTGACCGCGTTTCTCCAGGGAGTGGTGGCGGACCACCCCGGGATCACCCGCCTGGTAAGGATAGGGCAATCGGTCCAGGGCCGCGAACTGTGGTTTCTTAAAATCACAGACAACCCGGATACTGAAGAGGATGAGCCGGAGTTTAAGTATGTCGCGACCATGCATGGTGATGAGCCTGTGGGGACCGAGAACTGCATCCAGTTTATTGATTTGCTGACCGACAACTACGATTCAGCGATTCCCGATGAAGATCTAAAACGGCTGGTAGATGAGGTGGAGATATGGATCATGCCCATGATGAACCCCGATGGCAACACCGCGGGCAGCCGCTACAATGCCAACGGGGAAGATCTCAATCGCAGCTTCCCTGACTGGGTGGATGATCCCGTTAACACGACCGACGGGCGCGAGCCCGAGGTAGCCACCATGATGGTCTTCTCTGACTCGATGGCCTTCGATCTTTCCGCCAACTTCCACACGGGGGCGCTCGTGGTCAATTACCCATCGGACAACAGGCCGGCGCGCGCCCCCGATGACAGCCTGTTCATAGCAATGTCCGAGGCCTATTCCATACATAATAGCCCCATGTGGAATAGTCCCAGCTTCTATCATGGCATAACCAATGGCCATGACTGGTATGAAATCCATGGAGGCATGCAGGACTGGAACTATGACTGGATGCACAACATGGAAGTGACCATCGAGCTGAACGACGAGAAGTGGCCCCCAGCCTCAGATCTTGAGCAGCTCTGGGACGATAATGATGAGGCAATGGCAGCATACCTGGAGTACTGCTTGCGGGGAATTCGTGGGGTGGTCACCGATTCGCTGAGCGCCGAACCGCTACCAGCGACTGTGACGGTGGAAGGGAACGGTTGGGATGACAGGACCGATCCCGATGTGGGGGACTATCACCGGATACTCGATCCCGGGGCCTACGATCTTACCTTCTCTTCGGCCGGTTACCTTCCGAAGACATTTGTCGGCGTGTCGGTGAGCGGAGACTTGGCCACGGTGCTTGATGTCGAGCTTGCCATGGCGCCCCTGGTCACCGTGTCGGGAACAGTGACGGCTGAGGATGCGAGCCCGCTGGAGGCCAGGGTTGAGGTCTACTACCACCCCGGCGGCCTGCTTGCAGACAGTATGACCACAGATCCGGTGGATGGGTCCTACAGCCTGGTTCTGGCAGCGGGTGAGTATGACTTCGAGGTAAGAGCTTCAGGTTTCGTGCCTGAACTTGAGTACGCCCATATAGAGAGTGATACCACCTTTGATTTCGTGCTCAGTTCCACTTCGGGGGCAATCCTGGTTATCGATGACAATGCGGGCGCCGCCGATATCGCCTCCGATCTTGTTCTAATGGGCTTCGCGGTCGTGGAGGAGTCCGCCGCAAGCAGTGACCCGATGACCTGGGGTGGCTATGATCTTGTGGTCTCCTCAAGCGGAGCCAACACCTCTCCGGTGAGTTCTTCGTCCTACCGGAGCGCCCTGATCGACTACGCGGCCGGAGGCGGTCTCCTGCTGAACGAGGCAGGGGAAGTCGCGTACGATGCCGTAAGCAGTCCCGGTTATCCCGACTTCGCCGACTCCGTCCTTCATTGCGACCAGTGGAACGGAGACAATGTGGGCCAGCTGGAGCTCTCGCCGGCGCAGACCGCACATCCCGTCACGACTTCGCCCAATGCGCTGCCGGCAACCATCGGCCTGAGCTATAATGGCTACGGGTCTGAGGACGCGGCGCATCCATCGAGTGATGCATACATAGTGTTCGGTACGGCATCAGAGCCGTCCGATGCGGGTGTCCTGGTCTTTGATGACCCCTCAAGCGGCGGTGAAGGCCAGATCGTGTTTTTTGCTTTTGCCTACTCTGATGTTAGCGACGAGGCTGTTGCCGGCGATCTCCTGGAAAATGCTGTTACCTACCTCTACGATGAAACCGCGGGCCTGGAGGGCAAGGCCGTCGGTACATCCGTGGTGAGTCTGGACCGGGTCCGCCCGAATCCCTTCCTGGCCGGGACGATGGTCTCCTTTGCGGTTACCGAGGCGCAGGAGATTGATCTCGCGATCTATGACGTTCAGGGGAGGCTCATCCGGACGCTGCTTGAAGGGGCCGTCGAGAGTGGCGCGCATGTGATCCCCTGGAACGGGAGGGACGCCGGAGGCAGCCGCCTGGCTCCCGGCATCTACTTCTTAAGACTTTCCACCCCCGTGGCCACCCGGGTGCGCAAAGTGGTAATTCAGCGCTAGCAACCGACGGCCACCCGGATCCATCCGGATGCACGACATTTCTATGTTGTAACTACAAATGGAGTTTCGTACTTGACATAATGCGCGGCTCATAGTAGCATTCAACAATCACAGCTTGGTGGCCATGGGGCCACCTGTGTTACGGTGGGCTGTGATTGGGTCAGCTGCTAGAGGTTTTTCCCGCCAGGTTCTGAGAGTGCGGAGGTGATCAGGCTCGGGTCTGGTACTGCGGTAGGAAAGAAGAAGAGGCTATTGGACGAACGAGAACAGCTCTGCGCCAGGAGTAACTTAACCCCCCTTGGAATCGTAATCAGCGGCTGAATGGTGTTTCCGACCAGGGTCAAAGTCAATCCGATACGACTGTTCGAGGAATAAGGGAGAAGAAGATGAATATCTATGTTGGAAATCTGTCTTGGGAAGTGTCCGAAGACGAACTGAAGGAAGCTTTTGAGGGTCACGGCCAGGTGGCGAGCGTTAACATTATCACTGATAAGTACACAGGCCGGTCCAGAGGATTCGGTTTCGTCGAGATGTCGGTCGATGACGAAGCGCGTGCTGCGATCGAAGCGCTCAATAACACCGAGCTCAAGGGTCGTAACATGAACGTCAATGAAGCACGTCCGAGAGCCGAAGGCTCACGCGGTGGTGGTGGTGGTGGCAGGGAACGTTCCTGGTAAGGCGGGCTCGAGCCTGTCATGAGCAGCAGGTGTTGAAGAGGAGGGGAGAATGACAGCCAAAGTGAATGGGCGGCCGATCACTGAGGAAGAGGTTGCCCAGGAGCACGGACGGATCATGCAGCAGATGGCCTCGTGCGTCCCGGCGGAGCGGCTGGAAGCCGTCAAGGACACTCTTGAGAAGCAGGCCCTCGAGAACGTGATCAACCGCTATCTCCTCGAAGATGCTGTGGAGAAAGAGGGAGTCACGTCGACTGAGGATGATGTTGATTCGAGATTGAGCGCAATCCGGAGCAACTTCGAGTCCGAGGAAGCCTTCTCTACTCAGATCGCTGCCGTGGGCATCTCGGAGGACGCCTTGCGAGAGGATATCGACAAGGCGCTACGCATCGAGAAGCTGATCGAAGAGAATACCGACGATGTAGGGGAACCATCCGAGAAGGAAGTACGAGCCTTCTATGATGAGAACTCCGATCGCTTCGCCCAGCCGGAGCGGGTCAAGGCCAGCCACATCCTTGTGCAGGTCGGATCGGATGAGTCGGCGCCTGAGAAAGCTTCCAGAAGGCTGGAAGCCTCGAAGATTCTGGGCGAGATTGGCAGCGGCGCGGATTTCGAGCAGTTGGCCAAGCGATACTCGGCGTGTCCCAGCAAGGAAAAGGGTGGAGATCTCGGTTTCTTCGTGAAGGGCCAGATGGTCAAGCCGTTTGAGGATGCCGCCTTCGCCCTCAAGGAGGGTGAGGTCAGCGACCTGGTGGAGACCAAGTTCGGGTATCACATCGTCAAGGTGACCGGCCGCGAGGACGAGAGCGTCATACCGTTCGATGCAGCCAAGGAAGACATAACCGGTTTCATAAGAGAACAGCAGAAGATGCAGGTTGTGAACGCCTACACCACCAAGCTGAGATCTGAGGCCACTATCGAGTATCCGGAGGGAGCTCCGGAAGGCAAGTAGTACTGCCATACAAGATAAGCGGTGAAATACAAGAAGGGGAGAGGTCCCGCGAGGGGTCTCTCTCCCTTTAACTTAAGCTGGATCCGTCAGGTAAGATCAGAACTCTCCGCCCTCATCCTCGAAGTCGTTCATCTCGCGATCGCCGCGTCGCTCGGGTTTATAATTGTTGAGATTGCAGCTCAGGGTAAGCATGATCACCGGGGACTCGCGGACGAACTTCCTGTGAGAGTAGAAGTCCGGGCCTTCGGAGAGGAACTCGAACTTGCCCGTGCCGAGGAAGTCGCGAACCTGGAGGTTGAGCGACATCTTGCG
>JAUXGG010000245.1 GCA_030622265.1 Candidatus Eiseniibacteriota bacterium | reverse complement strand
CTTGCGCGGTCTTCTTCTCCCAGCTCGGCATACACTCCCGAGAGGGCCAGCAAAAGGCCCTGGTCATTGGGCTCAAGGGCCACGGCCCGCTCATAGGCCTCAGCTGCCGCTTTTAGATTACCCTCCGACCGCAGAACACCCGCCAGATTAGCCTGGGCTCTCCAGTTGCCCGGGGCGATCTCGAGCTCCTCGAGGAAAAGCCGCTTGGCCTGGTTCGGGCTTCCCCGCTCCCTGTGAACCGATCCCAGGATATTATGCGAGTCCTCCAGGTAGGGCGCGAGACGTATGGCTTGCGCCGCCGCGTTCCCGGCCTCCTCGAGATTGCCCAGGCTCAGATAGAGCATGGCCAGGGCACGAAACGCCGTTGCCTGTTCGGGCTGTAACTCGACGGCCTTCCGGAGGTAGTTTACGGCTTCCTCCTTGAGCCCCTGCTTCATGCTGACCATGCCCAGTTGCTCATAGGCTTCGCCCCATTCCGGGTTGACTTCCGCCGCGGTGCGGAAATACCCTGCCGCCTCCTCATTCCGGTCAAGCTCAAGATAGACCTTGCCCAGTTGGGTGTATGACTGGGCAAGATCGGGAAGCGTCTCCCCGGTGAGATTGACATTGACCACGAGCCCCGCGCTTGCAAGCCCGGCAAGGCAGAGTAGAAGAGGGCTCCAGCGCCTCGCTCTTGCAAGCCCTGCCAGGTACCAGACCGCTCCTCCGGCAAACAAACAGATGGTGGGCAGGGCGGGTGCGCGGTACCTCGAGCATACGAAAAACAGAACGGTCCCGGTGAAGTATGCGAGGAGAAAGGCATAGGCGAAATACAGGTTTCTGCGGCGGGGCAGAAGCACGAAAATGCCGAGCAGGCACAGCGGGGCGATCACTCGGAAATTCACGAGAGGATTCCGGAGCACCCAGGAATGGAGTTTCATGAAGTTGTAGTCCTGGTTGTTCGGGAACTCCATCGCATTCCAGAACAGGCTCACCTTCTTGAGCATCAGCCGGACCCAGGCTCCAGGCTCGGTCCTCACGAAATCCGCCGCCTTGCCCTGCCAGAAGGCCGAGACCTCGCCAAAGCCGGGCTCGCGGCCCAGGGACTCCCGCGGTATCGCGATCATGTCCCTGTATCCTCCCCACCAGTCTTTGCGTATCTCAGGGCTGGTGGCGCTCCATCCATTGGCCGACGGATTATTACCCAGATATAGATTGAGCCCCCCCTGCCACACCACCGGTATGAACTCGCCGGAGACGGCGTAGTTGTGCAGGGTGACCGGGGTGATGGGGATCGCGAGGCCGAGTAGCAGGGCAAGCGCCGCGAGGGCCTTGCGTCTTGCCAGCCACAGGCAACCGAGTGCCGCCAGCGGGATAAACAGCCCCACTGTAGGCCGTGTGACCAGAGCCAGGCCGAGGGATAGCCCCGGCCATAGCCAGAGGCCGGGCTTCCTGCCCCGTGCGGCCACATCCAAGAGGAGCAGGGAAAGCATGCACAGAAAGGTGAAGAGGCTCTCAGAGAGCAGCTCGCCATCGAAGTAGATGAGCACCGGGCAGGCAGCGGCGAAAAGACCGGCCACGATGCCTGCGGTCCCGCCCATCAGTCTTTTCCCCAGAAGATAAACCGCCGCCGAGGTCAGCCCGCCCAGGATGAACTGAATGAGCCGGGGCACGAGAAAGGACCCTTCGGACACCGAGTAGATGAAGGCGAGCACATACGAGTACAGTGGCGCCCTGAAGAAGGGTTCGCTGCGCATCAGGCTGCCGCCGGCGATCTCCCGTGCCCAGGTGTCGTGGTATGACGCGTCCATTATGGGATGGTCGAAGAAGGGCAACTCGCCGAGATGGCCCAGGTAGATCAGTCTCAGCAGAAACGCCAGAGCAAAGACGCAAAGAACAGCCACGGCGGTCCTGCGTCCGGCTGGCAGCGGTCGTTTCACTTATCCCCCATCGATAGTCTCCAGGAAGATCTATTATGGTCCGCAGCCTCATCGATGTCAAGGTACAGGCGCGGAGAGAATGAGCTCAAGGTCTGGCGACCACAATCCGATAATCAGTAAAGAACGGTGTACCGCACCGCTTTCGAGGATTCCTGGTGGAGGAGTGAGCCGAAAGATGAAGTTCTGTGCCATGCTGGCGCTCATACTGATCCTGGCTGCAGCAACTGCGGTCTTTGGCCTGGAGAAAACAGCTTACCAGATGAGAGAGGACTTCGGTACCGCCCCGCTGTATGATTGCGCTCTCAGTTATTACTATTATATACCCTGCCCGACATACTCATGGTTCTGGTCCTACACAGGCTGGGTACCCAATGACATCGTCGGGAAGTTTTTCACAGTCGGTGACCAGAGTACCGGTGGGTGGGACCCGTGCGACCCGTTCAATTGCCATACCGTCGATGCGCTCCGCATTCTCGACTTCGCCGGCTATGGGACGGTCTATCCCGGGCTGTTCACCGTGGAGTTCGACATGTGGTGCTCAGATGAGCAGGGTTGTCCGGTAGGAGGCTCTATCTGGAGCAGCGGGCCTTATGAGACGAGCTTCGGCTGGAACTATGTCTTTATTGAACCCGCGCTGTGCCTGACGGATTGCGCGGCGCTGCCGGGCCCTCCGGCGAGCTCGCCCAGGGTGCTGGTGACGGCCACGATGGTAGGCAGCGACGGTATGTACCCGGCCTGGGGCATGGACAATATCGGCACTCCGGCCGATCTGGGCTGTATCATGCATGATTATGGCTGTCTGGGCGCCCTTTACCCGCGCCCGCTCACCAGCCATTATCCGACCATGCATACAGGTTATTATGGGCCTAACTTCCAGTACTGCCCGCCCTTATGGTTTGCGGACGGTGCTGATAGTACCCCTGATGCCAGCATATTCGGCTCTATTGAGCTGGCCTGGAGGCTCTACTTCATATGTGAGGGCCCTACGGCCGTGGAGCCCGGCACCTGGGGCAGTATCAAGAGGATCTACAGGTGATATTGATTTCGCTTGACAGTTTTCAGCAGGTTATGATATAATGCAAGATGTCGAAGGAAGTGTTTTGGTCTAGCTTCAGCGAGCGATTGGTTCGCTCGGAAGGAGGAGTGTTCAGGGAGGATCTTGTTCTCAGGTGTTCTGGGGAGGAATGAATGAAGGTAATTCAAACCCCTCAGAAGAAGGAGGTTAAGAGATGAGGCTTTGTATCGTACTCGCGTTAGTGCTCGTCCTTGCTTCGTCTGCATTTGCCCTTGAGAGAAAGGCATATCAGATGAAAGAGGATTTTGGCACTGAGCCCCTTTATGATGGGACTCTGCATTATTACTACTACATACCTTGCCCGACCTACGGATGGTTCTGGTGTTTCACCGGTTGGACTCCCGGCGAGATCATCGGGCAGTGCTTCACGCTCGGTGATCAGGGTACCGGTGGCGCTGATCCTTTGGATCCGGCCATCTGCCATACGCTCGAGCAGATCAGGATTCTCGATTTCGCAGGTTACGGAACCGTCTATCCTGGCAAGTTCACGATCGAGTTTGATGTGTACTGTGCCGATGAGTGCTGTGGTGCCGCCGTTCCGGTTACCCATCTTTGGAACAGTGGTCCGGTCGAGACCGGATTCGCGTGGAACTACATCCCCGTAGATCCGTTTGTGTGTCTGACCCCGTGCTACAATGGGGACGTGTCCTTCGTCGTCACGGCGACACACACCGGTACCGATGGCATCTACCCTGCATGGGGACTGGACAATATCAGCACGAGCATAGAGACCGGCTGTGTCCTGCATGACTATGGCTGTCTGCCGGCAGTGTACCCCAGAATGGCTTGCGGTACTGTTGGTCCCATGGTCCATGGCGGTTACATCGGTACGTACCCGTTTGAGTACTGGCCGCCGCAGGCGTTCCTTGATGGTGCAGATACCACTCCGGACGGAACCCAGTTTGGCGCTATCGAGTTGGCGTGGAGAGTTTATATTGGCTGTGCCGGCCCGACCGCGACTGAGCCCAGCAGCTGGGGCAACATCAAGTCGATGTATCGGTAGTAGTAGTAGTAGTTAGATTCAAGAGAGAGGATGCCTTCGGGCATCCTCTTTTTCTTGCCTGCCGGGCTGCCTTCAGGCTGCCTGTCCGCTCTGCTCGGCCACTCCCCAGGGTCGCCTCGATTTTTT
>JAUXGG010000007.1 GCA_030622265.1 Candidatus Eiseniibacteriota bacterium | reverse complement strand
GCAATCGCTGCGGGGGATGGCGTGCTGGCGGCCATGCGGACCCATTCGAAGCTCAGGGAGCTCAGAGCATGAAGATCGTTGGGACAACGGGCAGGGATGATATTGCAAGAGCTTACATCGCCGAGATGCGCCCGGGGATGCTGGTGGAGTTCTGTGAGGCGGTGGAGCCTCCCATTCCGCGATCCAGGAAGTGGGTGCTCATCGTCTCGACCATGTTCGGCTGTCCCGTGGGCTGCCAGATGTGTGACGCCGGGGGGCAGTATGGCGGCAACCTCTCGGCCGATGAGATCCTAAGCCAGATCGATTTTCTCATTGCCCGGAGGTTTCCCGAGAGGCGCATCGATGTCTCCAAGTTCAAGATCCAGTTTGCGCGCATGGGTGAGCCCGCCCTCAACCGGGCAGTCATCGATGTGCTCCGCAGGCTTCCGGAAAGGTATGACGCGCCCGGGCTGATGCCGTCCGTATCCTCAGTCGCGCCTTCAGCCGGCGCCCGCTTCTTTGAGGAACTCGCGGACGTCAAGCAGGATCTCTACAGAGGCGGCCGCTTCCAGCTCCAGTTTTCCATTCATACGACCGACAAGGCCCTGCGGGACCGGCTGATCCCGGTTGACAAGTGGGACCTCGCCGAGATCGCGGCATACGGCGGGGCCTTCTACCGGACCGGGGACCGTAAGATCACGCTCAACTTCGCTCTTGCCGAGGGAATGCCGCTTGAGAGCCAGGTATTGCTCAGGCACTTCGATCCGGAGAGGTTCCTGCTAAAGATCACGCCGCTTAACCCCACGTACCGCGCGGTAGAGCACAAGCTCACAAGCCGGATCGATCCCGAGGCATCAGAAGGGAAGATCGCGCTTATCGAAGATCTCGAGACGGCCGGGTACGAGGTTCTCCTGAGCATCGGTGAGCCTGAGGAGAATCTGATCGGCAGCAACTGCGGCCAGCATGTTCTGCGTCACCTGAGGGAGCAGGAGCCCCTCAGCGGAGCTTACACTTACAGTGTGGCAAGCGACTGAGCCAGGCGCGGCCAGCCATCCGTGATCCGATAGCCAGTAATCAACCGCGCACATTGACATGCCGCATGTCCGTTTGTATACTACCTTTACCCGGTTACCGGTGATACCGGTTATCAGTAATTCCCGGTTACCAGCGAAAGGGCATACCGTGCCGCACGATCCGGTCGACTTAAGAAGCGATACCGTAACCCGACCATCCCCCGGGATGAGGAAGGCGATCGCGGAAGCCATTGTCGGTGACGACGTCTTCCTGGGCGATCCCACGGTAAAGAGACTCGAGAGTCTTGCGGCCGGGCTGACCGGGATGGAAGCCTCGATCTTTGTTCCCAGCGGTACCATGGGTAACGAGATCGCCATACTCTGCCATACCGGGCGCGGTGATGAGGCCATAGTCGAGTTCGACTCCCACATCTACAATTACGAGACGGCAGGTCCCGCCGTGCTCGCCGGTGTGCAGCTTGCTCCGGTAAAGACCGAACGCGGGATGCTCTCGGTGGAGGATGTCCAGCTTGCGATCAGGCCGGATGACGAACATGAGCCCGTGACCAGACTCATCTGTCTTGAGAACACGCACAACCGCAAGGGCGGGGTCGTTCACCCGCCGGCCTCGATCAAGGCCATACAGGATCTGGCAAGAGACCGGGGACTTAAAGTCCACCTCGATGGCGCGAGGATCTTCAACGCCGCCGCCGAGGCAGGGATAGCCGCAGCCGATTACTGCACGCTCTGTGACTCGGTGATGTTTTGTCTCTCCAAGGGGCTCGGTGCTCCGATCGGATCGATCTTAGCCGGCGACGCGGCGTTCATAAAGAAAGCGCGCAGGTACCGCAAGCTCTTGGGCGGCGGAATGAGACAGGTCGGCATCATCGCCTCAGCAGGAATCTTCGCGCTCGAGCATAATATAGATCGCCTGGCGGAGGATCACCGGAGGGCGAGGCGCCTGGCCGAGAAAGTGTCTGGCATCGAGGGACTCAAGATCGATCTTGAGAGCGTGCAAACCAATATCGTGGTGATCGATGTTGCAGGAAGCGGACTCTCTGTGGAGGAGTGTACGAATATGCTTGAGAGAAAGGGAGTTCTTGTGATACCTTTCGGCCGAACGACAGTTAGGGCGGTGACGCATCTCGATATTGACGATGAGGATATCGAAAAAGCGATCTCCGCGTTTGATAGAGTTTTCGCTTACAACTGAGCAGACTTAAGTTATGGCAAGAACCAGCTGGGAGTTAACTCCCATAGATAAATCCTTGGTCAAGAGGCTTATGTACGGCCTCGGCGTGTCTCGCCTCACTGCGAGCGTCCTTGTCGCCAGGGGAATAACCGACGAGGACAAGGCCCGCCAATTCATAGAACCGGACCTGGATGATCTCGGCGATCTCGCTCTCATTCCCGACATCGAACCCGCCCTCAAGAGACTCAATGATGCGGTGGCTCACGATGAGCACATCATGGTGATTGGCCACGATGATGTCGATGGGATCACATCGGTCACGATCGTGTTCGGGGGCTTGCGTGAGATCGGCGCCGACGTATCCTACTATATCCCCGACTCGCCGACAGAGGGTATCGGGCTTTCGCCTGAGATCATAGACAAGTTCAAGATGTCGGGCGTGTCGCTGGTCATAACCGTCGACTGCGGTGTGAGCAACAAGGATGAGGTCGCTTATGCTTCCTCCGTGGGCATCGACACCATCATAACCGACCATCACGAACCGCCGGATGAGCTGCCGCCCGCGGTCGCGGTCGTGAATGTCAAGCGGCATGACTCCAAGTACGGTTTCAGGGATCTCGCCGGCTGCGGTATCGCCCACAGGTTCATGGAAGCTTTCGCCGAAGGGTACCGCAAGATAGGGACACCTCCCACGCTGGAGGGAATGCTCGGGATGGCGGCCCTGGGCAGTTATGCCGACCGGGTGCCCTTGCTGGGCGAGAACAGGATAATCGTCTATCACGGAGTGCGGGAGATCGTAAGCAAGAAGCTGGTACCTTTCTCTACATTGAGATCACACATCTGGGTGGATGATGAATCCACAATGAGTGAAGTGCTTCTCAAGATGGTCCACATGGTTGGGGCATCGCGCTCCCGTGAGGGTGGAAACCTGGGGTGCGAGCTCCTGCTTTCCACCGAGCCGGACGATGCGGAAGAGGTGTTCTCGCAACTGGTGATGGAATCGGAGAAGAGGCGCGAAATGGCCCGCAAATCGCTGGGCCGTGTTATGGGGAGGCTGAAAGAGATCGATTCCACCTCGCCCAAGGGCCTGGTGATGCGGGTGGACCACCTGCCGGGAAAGACGGCTGGTTACTGCGCCGCACGGCTTACCGACACGCTGCACAAGCCGGTGATCATCATCTCCATGCGGGGCGAGACCGGCGGGGGTGAAGCAAGATCTCCCAAGGGATTCGATCTGGTTGAAGGCCTTCGCGCGCACAAGGATTTTTTCATGAGTTTCGGCGGGCACAAGCAGGCCGCCGGCTTCTCGATCAAGCAAGAGAAGGTCGAAGAATTCATGAAGAGCTTCACACTTTATCTTGACGAAAAGGTGGATCCTGAGGTAATCCAGAAGAAGGTGAAGATAGACGACAAACTGGATGTGGGGGAACTCACCATCGATGGCATCAAGTCACTCCTGGTGTTGGAACCGTTCGGACAGGAAAACCGCCGCCCGGTTTTTCTGCTTGAATCTTTGCGCCCAGGTGTGATTAAAGATGTTGAAGGGACCTGGAGGATTGGCGAGGTGACATTGACGGGAGAGAAGTTGGAGTCTGAAGATGGCTGGGATGCCGGCGAAGGGGTGAGCATGGTCGTGAGTCCTTTCAGCGACGGGAGCATCAAAGCCGTAGAGGTCATTGACTGGAAAAAAGCGAAGTAGGAAGGGGGCGACATTTAAGCGGCATGGCTAACGCTAGAGAAATAGGGAAGGCGCGACAGAGGAAGTCCGACACCAGACCCGACAGAACACTTACCCGCAAGATTGAAGGAATCGATAAGAAGATGCAGGCGGCTCTGGAAAAGGGAGACTTCGTCGTTGCGAAGGAGCTCGCTGAAGAACAGGAACGGCTTCTTGAGCATCTGATGCTTAGTAAGCACAGCGGGTAGACACGCCGTATCCAATGTCTCATCGGCACACTAACTCGTTGTTCGTAGTTGCTACTCCTATAGGTAACCTCGAGGACATCACCCTCCGTGCACTCGAAGTTCTTAAAGACGTTGACCTGATCGCCTCTGAAAACGTCGGCAAGACCAGAAACCTGTTGAAACACTACGGCATCAAAACCACGGTTACAAGTTACCGGGAATCGAATTCGAGGCGCGCAGTCCCCGGGCTCTTACGGTTGCTCGAATCAGGCAAGAGCCTCGCGCTCGTGTCGGAGGCCGGAACGCCCGGCATGTCGGATCCCGGAAGAGACCTGGTTCGCGAAGTGATGAAGCGGGGTTTCAGGGTCACTCCCATTCCGGGTGCCAGCGCCGCGATCGCCGCGGTTTCGGTGTCCGCGATGGAGGAGCCGCAGTTCATCTTCGAAGGGTTTCTTCCCCGCAGGGGATCGAAACGAAGGAAGAGGCTTGAGGAACTTGCCCGCACCGGGTTGCAGCTGGTCCTCTTCGAGGCGCCGCACCGCCTGCTGGAGTGTCTGAAAGACATGCGGGACGTTCTTGGAGACAGGGAGTGTCTGGTGGCGCGCGAGATCACAAAGATGTATGAGCAGATCGAAAAAGCAAAGATTTCACATTTTATAGAGAAACTTGAGGCCAACCCGCCGAGGGGTGAGTTTGTAATTATGTGTGAGGGGGCTCCCGCCGGGGGCCCGGTGACCGGCGAGGAGATCTCCAGCGAACAGATCCTGAAAGACGCGGGCCGACTCGAGGCCGAGGGACGGAAGAAGCGGGACATCGCCAAGGCCCTCGCCGCCAGGTATGGTCTTAAGACCGGCCGGGTCTATGACATCCTGGTAAAGAGCACCGGGAGGAGACGAAAGGGGGACTGAAGTGGAGATCAAGGTCTATTCGACACCGACGTGTCCATACTGCAAGATGGCCAAGACCTATCTTGACGAGCAGGGCGTGAAGTACCAGGATCTCGACGTCACCCAGGACGCCGCGTCCAGGGATGAGATGATTCAGAAATCAGGCCAGATAGGCGTGCCGGTCATAACCTTTAACGGTGAACTCGTGATCGGCTTCAATAAGGAGAGACTGGAAGATCTGCTCAAGGCCGGCAACTCTGCATGAAAGGACTCAGGCTGAGGGATGCGAGACCGGGTGATAAGAAGGCGGTATTCGAATTCTGCCGGAACACATGGGTCGGATACGGGGACTATATTCCAAGAGTATGGGATAGGTGGATCAAGGATACCCGGGGCAGGTTTATCCTCGCCGAGCTGGACGGGGTGCCCATCGGCATGGCCAAGATCTCGGATTTCGGCCGCGGAGAAGTCTGGCTCGAGGGACTCAGGGTAACCCGGAAGTACCGTCGCAAGGGAGTCGCCAATGAGATAAACCTCGAAGTGCTGAAGACCTTGAGGCGGATCAAGCCGCGGGTCGTGCGCTACTGCACCGGTGCCACAAACGACGCGAGCCGCAAGGTCGGAGTGAAGTTCGGCTTCGAGAGCATCGCAAGAGGCCGCTACTACTGGAGCAAGCCGAGGAAGGGAATCATCAGGGGCGGGTGGGGTCGGCTGGCGGAGATCGATGAGATCCTCAAGTTCATGCTTGCTTCAAGATTTCTTGAACTGACTTCCGGGCTGATAGGTGAAGGGTGGATCTACAGGGAGCTGACGCGAGCATTGCTCAAGAAGTACATCAAGCAGCGGAGAGTTCTCATCAAGCGGAAGGCGGGAAGGCTGGATGGTGTCGCGGTGTATCCCTATGAGGAGAACGATGAGACCATCACCCTGGGTTTCATAGATGGCAGCAAGTCCGCCATTACGGAGCTGGCCCGGAACTGCAAGTATCTCGCCAGACAGATGGGATACCCCTATTGCTCTGTCGCGGTTCCCACGAGAGGCTATGCCGCTCTGGTGGAGGAAGCCGGTTACAAACGAAAGGACAGCCTCAGGCAGGTGGTGCTTGAAATAAGTGGAAGCGCGGTAACCTCACGGAGAAAGCACCCATGAAGTGGATCTATGGTCATCCCAGGCTTTACGACTTCATCGACTCCTTCTTTTCCGGGTCCAGGTCCGGACGGGCGCGTAAGAAGGCCCTGGGCGGCCTGGCCGTGGAGTCCTTTCTCGAGATCGGGGCAGGCTCGGGCAAGAGCTTCCGCCACGTCACGTCCGGCCTGACGATCGGGCTGGACGCATCCGTCACCATGCTTGAGTTTGCCCGGAGAAGAGTCCCCGGGCTCCTGGCGGTGGTGGGTGACGCTCACCGGCTGCCGTTCCGTGATGGCAGCATCGAGGTATCCTTCTTCTCGTATTGCCTGCGGGGTCTGGCGGAACCCATGGATGCCGTGCGGGAGGCGCTCAGGGTGTCCCGGAAGGTCGTGATCGTCGATTATGATAAGCCGGCCCTGATGCCGGAGATTCTCTGGAGGGGTGTCGTGAATAAGTTTGGTCACGCCGTCTTCGGTTCCAGGGATATTGATTTCGAGTCTCTGGAAAGACTTGCGGGGCGCAGGCAAGTTAGCGATCTATATGGTGGGCTGTACAAGGTGATGGTGCTCGAAGGAGTAGGGGATGCCGGTAGTTGAGTCGACACTTTTTGAGACCCTTCAGGATCGGAGCGCACGCTGCCTCGTCTGTGAGCGGCGCTGTGTCATAGCCGAAGGCGGGTATGGTTACTGCCATACCCGGCAGAACAGGAATGGACGGATATACTCCACCACTTACGGTGAGACCGCCATCTCGATGGTGGCGCCCATTGAGGCAAAGCCTGTTTTCCATTTCCTTCCCGGGTCCAGGTGGTTCTCGCTGGGAGGGTTGGGGTGCAATCTCAAGTGCGCGGGCTGCCAGAACTGGGAGATCTCTCATGAGGAGCCCTGCGAGATTCCAGAGGGCAAGACCACGTACCTGGAACCCGGGAAAGTGGTCGAGCTTGCGAAGGAGCAGGATTGTGTGGGCATTTCATTCACATATAATGAACCCACGATGTGGCTCGAGTACACGATCAAGACCAGCCAGCTCGCCAGGAAGGAGGGGCTGTATACCAACTATGTGACCAATGGCTACATGACCACCAGGGCCCTGGACAGTATAGGCCCTCATCTTGATATCTTCAGGGTCGACATCAAGGGATTCTCGCGGGACTTCTATCGCAAGGTCGCCAGGATTGATGACTTCGGGCCCATCCTGGAGAACACCTTGAGGGCCAAGAGCAGATGGAATGCGCACGTTGAAGTGGTGACCAATGTCATTCCCGGGTATAATGACGGCGACATCGAGCTTGGGCGCCTGGCCACCTGGATAGCCACGAGGCTCGGCAAGCGCACCCCATGGCACCTGACCCGCTTCTTGCCTCACCGCGATCTTTCGGATGTTCCCTGCACCCCGGTTGAAACCCTGGACCGTGCCCGCAAGATCGGCTTCGACGTGGGTCTCCTGTATGTGTACATAGGAAATGTGACGGGCCACCCCGGGACCAACACCTACTGCCCCAAGTGCGGCAAGGTCGTGATCGGACGACATCACTTCTCCGTGATCGCCAATAACCTCAACAGTCCGGAAGAAGGGCGCTGCAAGTACTGTGACCAGCGCATCGCCGGCGTATGGACCCCACCGGAAATTCTCTAAGGCGGGGTCAGGTACCGACTTGTGAATTCACCACCCTGGGGTCAGGTACCGGTTTGTGAATTTCGATTCGTGAATTTGACCGATCTGCAAGTTTCGCAGCTATCGTGACGGCCCCAGCCTCTTCTGTATTGCCTTGGATAGAGTCGAATGATGGATGCCGAGTGCACGCGCTATCTCTGCGTAGGTGTAACCGTGACGCTCGCGGGCTTCACAGGCCCGTCTGGCAGTCTCCAGGCTCAGTGGTCTGGTGTATCCGTCGGGAAAGAGACTCTCGAGTTCCGGGCGGAGTTCTACTGATAGAATGCGGTCGATCTCACATGATTCCCGCCGGGTCAACTTCCCGCGGATTCGCGAGACAAAGTCCTCGGAACCGAGAATCGCTCCCCCCAGAAGGTCGTCCCACGGAGCTTTCTGTGCAAGGTTGCTGGTCACAAAGCCTATGTATGCTCTCCGGGCTTCCGCATGGCTGCCTCCGAAGTATCTTAAGATCTGGTCGCTGACGAGAAACCTGGGTCGCGGACCCGTCCCGATCGTGGGTCGATAGCTGGACCATGCCCACTCCTCCGGTGCTGCGACCAGCCCGGCTCTCACCGGGTTGAGGACAATGTAGCGAGACAATCTGAGCAGATAGCTCTCCTTGTCCACAAGGACGGAATGGAAGCGTCCCTGGAAGACATGGCCTGTTCTCTTGTGCCTGATGTTAAAGGCCTGGGCATAGATCCCGTTAATCCTCTTCATTCCCGAGGATATGTTGGGTTGAGGTGTCTCTACGAGGAGATGGTAGTGATTGGGCATGAGACAGTATGCGTGGATTAACCACCCAGATTCGTCGACCGCACCTGAGACCTGTGACAGGAACCGCTGGCGGTCGCGGTCATCCGTGTAGATGGCCCGGCGCTGGTTCCCCCTCGCGGTGACGTGGTACATCCCGTTCGCCATTTCGAGTCGCAGTGGTCTAGCCATACACGCTGGAGGTATTGCAAGAGACGTACCAAAAACCGGAATTCACAAACCGGTACCTGACCCCAGGGTTGTGAATTCACAATTCAAGAGCTGACGCCGGGGTGGTTCTCATTGACGGGGGAAGTGGGGTGAGTTTGAATACTGTGGGGGGTGGTGATAGATGGGTGGTGGAAGAGTTATCAGTCTGGTCCTCGTATTACTTCATGCCGCACCGGCTGCTTCAGAGGTTGTGATCAACGAGGTGTTCTATGATCCTCGGGGCCGGGACGACGGGTTTGAGTTTGTGGAACTTCACAATCCGGGCGATCTCCCGGTCGGGCTTGCCGGCTGGACTCTGGAGACGGGAAACGGATTGCGGGAGAACGCCTGGACGCTCGAGTGGACGGGATCGTCAGGAGACTCTGTCAATGCGGGCGGTTTCTTCGTGGTCGGCGAGGAGAGCCTGGCCTCTTGTGCTCAGGCAATCACCGGGCTGGATCTTCAGAACGGTCCGGATGGATGCCGCCTTAAGGGGCCGCTGGGAGAGCTCGATGTTGTCGGCTGGGGAGATCTCACCTTCGCTGAATATTACGAGGGCGCTCCCTGCAAGGATGTGTCCTCGGGTCTCAGTCTGGGGAGGGATCCGGACGGGCGGGATACGGATTCGAATTGCGATGACCTACGGGCAATGGAGAATCCGTCCCCGGGCGAGTACAACCGGCCGCCGTTTGACCTGTTGCTGGAGCGGGCGGGCCTTTCAAGATACGGCGAGGCTTCCGGCGCAACGATCGACGTGGTATGCAGCTTAAAGAACGCCGGGACGCGAACGTGTGGAGCGGGCGCCCGCCTGTTTGCCAGCATTGCCGGCTTTATGGATAGCACCTATATAGCCACCGATATTGAGCCGGGTGGTGTCACGAAGGCGGTGGTCCGGATCCCGAATCCGTCCCCGGGCATATACCCGGCAACGGTCTGGCACGAATACGAGGCGGACCGCTGGAACACCAACGATACACTCCGCATGAGTGTGGTTCTGCATCCGGCTCCGGTCGTTGTGAACGAGATAATGTTCGATCCCGGGGTGGCTGACTGTGAGTGGGTCGAGATCTTCAATGGCGGGCCGGGTGCTGTGAACCTGGCGGGCTGGATGCTCCATGATCACAAAGGCAGACCCAAGGACATCGCACGCGAGGACCTGTGGCTTTCTCCCGGCGGGTTTGTGGTCCTGGTAGAGGACGAGGAAGTCTTTGCCCGGAAGCATCCCGGTGTCGATCAGCGAATTTACTTAAGGCCGGCCGGGGGCTGGCCTATCCTGAATGACTCCGACGGCCCACTGGGCTTTGCGGACATGGCGGTGCTGCGCGATACCTTCGGTACCATGATCGATTCCGTGGCTTACAGGGAGCGGTGGAGCGAGACAGGCGTCTCGGTCGAGCGAATCAATCCTGAGGCGTGCTCGTGGTCGGCCGGCAACTGGTCGCCCCACTTCGGTGCCGCCACGGGCAGTCCGGGTGCGCGCAACACCGTGTCCATCTGTCTGCCCATGGGCGACGAACTCTTAAGTCTTGAGCCCCGCGCCTTCAGCCCCGACAATGACGGCACGGCCGACATGCTTGCAGTCTCGGTCACACTCCCGGGGCCGGGCCTCGCGCGGGTCCTCGTATTTGACGCCAACGGCAGCCTCGTAACACGGCTCGTCGATGGTGAAGTGATAGAAACCAACCGGGTCACCTTCTGGAACGGCACGCGAAGCGATGAGGCCGAGGCTCCTACCGGCATCTACATTGTGTTGCTGGAAGCGAGGATGCTCTCATCGGGCGAGACATACCGGTCCAGGTCCCCGGTGGTGCTGGTGCGAAAGTGATGGGTGGAGTGATGGGTGGGAGGAGAGCTTCATGGACCTTACCCTTGATCGCAGTTGTGTTGCTCTCCGGACCCGCCCGCGGCGCCTTCGAACTGGAGCTCAGGACTCCGGCGGAGCGCGCCGCCGCCACCCACATGGCCCTGGGCCAGCTGGAAGGATCGTTTCACCTTCCGCTCCTCGACCAAGCCGGCCGGGACTTTCCCCCGGCTGTTACGTTTTTTGGATTCAGGCCCTTCGGGATGGGTGAGGTCGGGGCCCTGGCCGGCTGGGGAGCGTTCCCCATCGGGAAATCGGGCCACGGTATCTGCCTGGCCTACCAGAGGTTCGGAGGTCTTTCCTATCTGGAGGAGACCATGACCCTGAGGTGTTCACTCGCCTCCGGGGATATCAGGTTCCGGCCCGGGGTTCGTGTCGGCCTGGTCAGGTTCGATGAAAGGTTGCTTCACTCAGTGGTACTCATCGACCTGGCAATCGGAATGCGGTTACTCAAGAACATCAAGGTGGATCTGATGATGGAAAACCCTCTGGGGAGTTTCGGTGGTGGGGCTGGAGCCCGGGGCCCGACATGCCTCAGAGCCGGCCTGGGATATCTTGTATCTTCCAGGCTGGCCTGGGGAGTGGAAGTAGTGAAATGCGCCGTCCGGCCGACCTCGGTCGCGACAGGCATCGAAGCCATCCTGGCAAAGAGGGTAATGGTGCGATCCGGCTTCAGGAGTGACCCGCAGGAGTTCTCGCTGGGCCTGGGTATCGCGGTGAGAGCCCTGTCCGTGGATGTCTCGACCAGCTTCAATCTGCTGCTGGGGTCCACCCATGAAGTTGGGATCACATATGTCAGGCGCTAACGTAGCTCAGGTGCCGGCCGCCGGCGTAGCTCAGGTAAACACCGCTGTCAATTCTTCGACACCCGGTTTGGTGGGGATGGTAACGTTTCACAGCAGGCCTGGTGGTTTGACAGCCCCGCAGGCACGGAACTTGTTCTTATCTTCTGTGAAGTGTTTGAAGTGGGTGGATGGTTCCCGCGCCGTAACCGCCACCCGCTTTCCCCACCTTGTTGACCGGAGGCGTTCGCTGTGGTAGATTTCCTCAGAAGGCGACATAACAATGAAGCGAAAGTACTACTACCTCCTTATCGGAATAGCAGCCTTCCTGCTCTATTCGGCGTTCCTGGAGCCTTACTGGATCGTCCGGAAGACCTATGATATTCGGATTCCGGGTCTGATGGCCGAGAAGGTCACCGTGGTGCATATAGCGGACATCCACACCACATCCCCGGGCTACAGGGAACGAAAGACCATCAGGATGGTAGAGGAGATCAACCCCGACTTCGTCCTTGTGACCGGCGATCTTCTTAAGTCCCACAGCAAGCTTGCAAGCGGCCTGGAGTTTCTCTCCCAGATCAGGTCCAGGTACGGCACCTACATGGTGTTAGGCAATGCCGACGGCGTCCTCGAAGCCGCGCTGAGGTGGAAGCGAACCCGGAAGGACTCACTCGATTACCACATTCTCATAAACGAAAGCGTCGACTGCGGCGCCTTCCGCCTCGTGGGGCTGGACGACCCGGTGGACCACCGCGAGGATGTGGAGAAGGCCTTCGCGGGAGTCAACGGGACCAAACCTGTCCTGGCCCTCTGCCATTTTCATCCCGACAGTCTGCTCTGGGATCTCGAGTCCAGGGGAACCGACTTGGTATTGTCAGGCCATACCCACGGGGGCCATGTCGGCTTCGGCGCAATAGTGGGCTTGTTCCCCTATGCGTACCGGAGCAGGTACATCGCGGGTCTCTATTCGATCGGCGACATGCGCCTGTGCGTGACGCGGGGCGTGGGCACGAATGTCTTCCCGATGAGGTTCCTCTGCCGGCCTGAGGTCATTGTCGTCAATCTCATGGGCGAGTGAGCGTGAAACTCCCAGCAGCCCTTCCATTTGTAACCCTGACCTTGGTGCTTCTGCTTTCCCTGACCGGCCTGGCGATAGCGGCCGATCCCTATGAGGAGATGTTCGGGGACGTCGAGCAGGAACGCGATTATCTGTTGCTCTTAAACAACCTGGACACCATTCTCAAGCAGCCCATAAACCTGCTCGAGGCGGACCGGGAGGAGTTGGGCCGCCTGCCCTGGGTGAGTCCCTGGCTCGCGGATGAGATCGTGAGCTTAAGGCGGAGCGGCGAGCTTAAGTGTCTTGAGGATTTGAAACGGATCGACTCGGTGGATGACGCTCTTCTCGATCTCTTGAGGCCCTTTGTTGAGGTGCGGCCCATAATGAGGCTGGATGCGCCGATACCTAAGGGCATGCTGAGGGCGCGGGTGGTGTCCCGGCCGGCATCAGGCACTTACAGGAATCTTAAGACCTACCTTCGCGGACAGCTGGGCTACGCCGGCTGGGAGGGCGGCTTCGTTCTCGAAAAGGACAGGTACGAGTCCCGGTTCAATGACTTCCAGTCGTTCTACCTGGAAAAGAGCTTCGAGCGAAAGGGTTTCGGCCGCGGCCGTGTCATCGCCGGCGATTTCCTGCTTGCGACCGGGCACGGGCTGGTCTTTTCCAACCCTTATGGGTACTCCCCGTCCACGGTTGACCCGTGGCGCTTCAGCCAGGGCGAGTTCGCCATCAAGCCTTATACATCTGTCGAGGAAAACTTCGGGCTTACTGGTGCCGGACTGGGCGTATCGCGAGGCGAGCTGGATCTTTGCTTCGCGGCCTCGCGCGCGAAGTATGACGCGAGCCTTGATGAAGACGGGCGCGTTAAGTCGCTGGGAACGAGCGGCCTCCATGTGAGCGAGCGGGAGCGGGAGGGGAAACAGGCGCTCCAAGAGGACCTGCTGGGACTGGCGTTTCGATTCAGGCGTGTGGGGGGACCTGCACCTTGGGGTGCCGTCTGGCGCGCAGGGATCGATGCATCCTATAGCCGGCTCAACCGGGAGTTCAGCGCACCGAGGCTTTCCTGGCTCTCGACGGACGGGAATCTTATGGGAAGTCTTGACCTGTCGCTCGAGGTGCGCCAAACCCTCGCATTTGCGCAGGGAGCCCTCGCGGACGGTGGGGGAAAGGCCCTGATCGCAGGCCTGGCCTTCGACCGGCAGCGGCTCGAGTTCCTGATGGTCGGAAGAAGCTACGATGACACTTACTTGAGTCTGCACTCCAGGCCCTTCGCCTTCTACTCGGGCATTGCCACGGGCGAGCGGGGCCTCTTCGCGCGCATAGGCTTCGAGCCGGTCCGCCGCATGGCCGTCTCCATCGGCAGTGACCTGCATGAGAAGCGGATGCCGGAGGAGGGCCTGAGCCGGCCTTCGGGTTCGGAGTCCTTCATGGATCTAAGCTTCAAGGTCGCCGGCGTGGCTCTCTCACTCGGGGAGAAGCTTCTGGTGAGCCACGAGCCACCTGACGGGGAGGGCCGGCCGAGCGAGGAGAGGCGTAGACTGAGGAGCCGCCTGGATGCCAGATACAAAGCGAGGAGATGGCTCTCGCTCCGGCTCCGCTATGAGAACCTCCGGGCAAGTGAGGATGAGGGGGACGGTGTCGAACGGTCTTCATCCGACCTCTTGAGGCTTGATGTGGATTTCCGGAAGCTCGCTCCGGCGGAGATACGTGCGGGCTTCTACGTTTTCGCGATCGGGCACTACGCTTCCCGGATTTACCAGTATGAGCCTGGCGTGCCCTACTACCCTGCGATTGAGATGTTGAAAAGTGATGGCTCAAGATGGTATCTTGTCGTATCGTTTGGCATGAAACGCTTCGGCCGTCTGGCGGCCAAGTATGGCCGGACCGAGTATACCGGCGGCGAGGACAGGTCGGGTTATTTATTCTACTACAGCTTGAGAACCTGACGGGAGCCCGAGAACCTGACCGGAGCCCGGGGACTTGACCGGAACTCGGGTCGGATGATCTGACAGGTGGTGTAACGATGCCCAAACTGAGGAACCTGCTGCTGAGACCGGAGAGCAATCTTTCAGGAGTGCTTGCCATGGTGCTGATTGCCGGTTTCCTTCTCTTATCGGCCGGCCATATGCACCTGGCGGGCTCGGCCCCGGAGGCCGCATCTGTAGCAGGCGATCCGGCCGGTTGGGTGATTGCGATTCTTCCCTTCGATGCGCTTTCAGTTCCTGCTCTTGATTCATATTCAGGATTCGCGCTTTCCGAAGAAGAAGTGATGGTGGTGCTGCCAGTGATGGTGGTGCTGCCTGAATCGCAGGTTGCGGACCTGCTTGGAGAGCCGCATGCCGTGCTGGAGCGGCGCCGGGGAGTGCCTTTCTGGATATCCGCATCGCGCATCCCTGAGTATGCCATGGAGGGGACCGGGGCCAGCTTCGTTTACAGGGGCAGATTGAGCACGGTGATCGAAGCCGACCTGGCTTCGGCCCGCGATCTCATGGCCCGGGGCTTTACCCTGTCCGAGCTTGGGCTCAGGCCCCTCGGGG
>JAUXGG010000128.1 GCA_030622265.1 Candidatus Eiseniibacteriota bacterium | reverse complement strand
CTTCTTTTTTCTGCCTGACTTAGGCCGTGCATTGCCGGTTGATCCGGCCCAGATCTTGCCTCGCTTGGTCCTCCGGTCACCTTTACCCATCCTGTTTTTCCTCCCTGTAAATACAGTCTTCCAGTTTTGCCGTGCCCCGGACTATGTCCTCAGCGAATGCCAGACAGGTCGGTGCTCCACAGCACCCTATGACGGTACCACAGAGCTACACGGCTGTCCAATCACCAGACCCGTTTTAAGGGGTCAGACACCTATTCCCCGAGGTGAAATAGGTGTCTGTCCCCTATTTCATAACTACCGGATATAGCCGAGGGATTTCAGTTTCTCCACCTGCTGCGTGGACAGCCTGGGGTGGCGAACCCTGAACTTCGAGCGCTTCATCCTCACGTCGTAGTCCCACTCAAACAGCGCCGCCTTGAGCCGGCGTGTCACGTCGTCGTTCGCCTCGGATACATCCTTAATCTCGCCCGGGTCATCCTCGAGGTTGTAAAGACGGAAGGTCCTGGCCGTGGGATCGTGCAGCAGTTTCCAGCCGCTCTCGATCACCCCCCGGTGCGTCCCCCATCGCTTGGTCTCTGTGATCACCACGCTTCGCGGATGCTCACTCTCACCGGAGGTATCGATCGCCAGGCCGTCGTGTTCGTATCCCCCGGGCACTTCAAGGCCGGCCGAAGCCACGACCGTGGGCATGAAATCCAGGAGGCTCACATATCTGTCTACCACACACGCGCCTCCCTCGCCGGGCGGCTTGATCATGAAGGGCACGTGGACCAGCTCCTGGTAGACCGTCCGGGTATGACCGACCCAGGCATTGCCCCTGTCAAGGAACTCCTCGCCGTGGTCGGCCACTATCACTATCAGGGCGTCATCATACAATCCAGCCGCCTTCAGACGATCGAACAACCTTCCTACGTGCTCATCGGTGAACCTTATCTCTGAATCATAGAGTGCGTTGAGATAGCGAACGTCATCGTCATTCATTTTCCGCGCCGCCGCCCGGAGATCCTGGATCGGCTGACCGCTATAGAGCGACCCCGCATAGTCTGGATAGAAGTCATACGCCTCGTGCAGGATGTAGTCGCAATGGGGATCGAAGTAATGCAAAAAAAGGAAGAACTTCTCGTCCTTGAACTCGTTGATGAACTCAATCCCCTTGTCCGTGACCGAAGGCGAAGAGACATGGCCGTGTCCCTGGGCGTTCTCCTCATCGAAGGAATCGAAACCCTGGCCGAAACCGAGTTCGCCCGAGACATAGATATGTGAGACAACGCCCTTGGTCACGTAGCCACTGTTCCTCAGGATCTCGGCGATACACAGAAACTTCTCGTCAAGCACGACAGCCTGGTCCTCGTATCCCATGACATGCGGATACTGGCCGGTGAAGAAACTTGCGACCGCGGGGCTGGTCCAAGATGAAGGTGATATGGCGTTCTTGAAGAGCACGGCCTCGGCCGCGAATACGTCTATGTTGGGTGAGGTCTCTCTCTCATAGCCATAACAGCCGAGATGGTCGGCCCTCAGGGTATCTATCAGGATCACGATGACATTGGGTCCATCATCGCCTGACGCCAGGGCATGGACCGCCAGGTACCCGGCAGCGAGGGCGCCCATCAGGGCGAGCGAAACCAGGATTTTCCTGAGGCCCTTGAGACCTTTCATCTTGATTCCCGCCATACAGCTTTATACCTCCTGCCCGAGTATAAGTTTCAGCGCGGACCCGTAAAAGACAATTCTACCGGGGAGTTCTGGAACCCCGCGGGATCCGGGAACCTGGTTTCCTCCGGGAATCCGGCGGACGACGGCATAGACCCCCGCCCATCTTCCCTGCTGCTCGCCCTCGGCCACAGCATCACCTCGGATCATGTACTATCACATGACCTCCATCCCCGGCACATTACCACAGGCTGCAGGCTTCACCCAAGCCAATTTGGTTTCGTTGCGGGGACATAGACCGGGACATACTTGTTACGGATTCTTAACGGGGTGCGTGGATTAACGGGCCAGTACAATCTTCTTCCTGATGGTGCGGTCACCGGGAGACATCGAAACAAAGTAGACACCGGGAGCAACCTCGCGTCCGGTCCGGTCACGAAGATCCCAGGTGAAGGTTTCCTGCTGCCCGATGGTCGTGGAAATCACGATCCTTCCAAGGATGTCATAGATCAAGAGCGGGACCTCACCCGGATGACCGGGCGCAGAGAATGAGACATGGGTGACCGCCGGATTCGGATAAGCGGAGAGCACGACTTCCTCAAGCGGGCCATCGACCCAGGCCTCTCCCCCAAACCAGTCCACTATGCGCGTGAGCAGGGCTTCGCGGTCCTGCACCGAGGAGATCGCCTCAAACCCGAAGGAGAGATAGACAACCTTTGAGGAGCCGAACTCATGCCTCACTCCCCCGTGCTTGAGGGGATCCCCGTCATAGTCGAAGATCACCCGCGCGGGAGCTATGGAATCTATGACATCAGGATAAGACTGGTTATCGGCGCCATCCCCGCCTTCGATGCTCACAGCGATGCCGTCGGTAACGGGATCGCCGGGCCTTCCCGAAAGGTCGAGGATGTTCGCATTTGGCATGACCCAGGCGGCTCCGAGATAGTTTTCATAAAACAGCAGGGACTCGGTGGAATATTCCCCGCTGTTGATGTAGCAAAGCCCATATCCAATGTCCTGCCCCGTGATGAAGAGATCTCCCCCGCCGTTGAGATAGGAGGAGATGACGTCCTGATCGTGATCTTCCAGGGTGGGGAAATACTCGCCCGTGAACCAGATCACGAACTCGGCCGTGTTGAGATCGCTCAAGAGCGGTTCGGCGATCTTCCGGTTCCACCTGCCCCACACCACTCCCGCCGAATCAAGCGCGTCCTCATAATAGGCCTCGTATCCGAGGCCGCCGTCATCATCGACCAGCAGACCGCAGACCCCCGAGACGGCGAAGTAATCAAGGCTTCTCGCGAAGCCCGTGTCACGCCTGGATCTTGCCGTCAGAGTGACTTCCCCGGTTCCCGGAACGTAGCCGCAATCGATCCTCACCGTGACCGTGCAGGTGTCGTCCTCATCGAGGGCGAACCCGCCCGCGACAGGAACGCCGCCCGAAACTTGATAGCTCGCCGACCAGTCCGGAGGGAGCTGCGCCGGCAGCGTGATATCGAAAGTGTCAGCACCGGCCCCCAGATTGATGAAAGTGCCGGGGAAGCTGGCTTGCTGGCCCGGCAATCTCATTCTTCCCCGGGTGGGAGCGGCAAACCTCGCCCAGCCGGCCGGTCTCGCCCGCGAAGAGGCTGCCTGATGGATCTCTCCGTCCGAATCGTTCTGGATGAAGACCACCGAACTGATATGAGTGGCGTCCCACACCGGGTCCATCTCGAATGCCAGTTGGACATCCAGGGTCTCCCCCCGGGCGATCAAGAAGCCCACGCCGCCATGATCCGGAACGAACGACCGGAAAACATGATTGAAGATGGTCTGGCCGTTGGGCGCTTCGTAGTAGATGCTGTCCTCGACAACCGCCACCCGCAGCACGAGAGAATCGGGTCCCGGATCTTCTTCAGCGACAACCGTGACTCTCACGAAGCACGAATCGACGGTCATTGAGTCACTTGCGAGAAGGCTGAACACGCTCGGGACATCACGTCGCTCATCTATCGCATCACGATACAGCTCAATGAGGCAGCTTGCGTGAGTCGTCTGGCCATCAAGGAAGTTCGCGGGGATTCTGCCGATGGAATAATAGACGTAACGTTCCTGGCTCTCCAGCGGGTTGGCCTGGTAGAAGGGATCGAAATCCCAGGGCTGATCCCCGTGATAGCGTATGGCGACCACGTCGGTATGCCCGTAACAGGTGAGCAGTGAATCCAACCTTGGATTCGGGCAGGCAGCGCACCCGCAACCCACATTGGTGCCCTGTTCCAAGAGCACCGTGCGCCGCGCCCAAAGCGGTGTCGAGAGCCCCAGAATGAAGAACAGGGCCACCACCAGCACCACCGACCGCAACCTGACCATTCTCGCTCCTCTTAGCTCGAATACAAAATACGGGACGCCTATGCGTCCCGCTACCAAGTATAGTACCATAGATGGTATCCCGGAGTCAAGCTCGCTCTGCCGGATACACGCGCAGGCCCTGCCTGCCGGTCCGGTCTCGAACACCCCCGGTGGCAATGCCGGCGGCAGGGGATCGGGGTAGCATCAAGAGTTGTGTGGAAAATGACCCGGAGATGGGCTATCATCGTCGACCGTACGCCGGGTTCATGGAATTCGCGCCGGATTGAGCCCGGGCCACCGGATTGGGCCGGGCCAGGCACCAAGGGGCACGCTTGAAGGGTATTACGATAGCATGAAAAACCGTCTCTACCCCATCCTGGTTTTCGCTCTCTCCCTCATACTCTACCTGCTGACGCTCCCGAAGAGCGTCCTTCCGGGTGATAGCGGAGAGTTGATCGCGGCCTCGCGCACCCTGAGCATTGCGCATCCTCCCGGGTATCCTGTCTACTTGATGCTGGGCAGGATCTTCTCCTCGGCGGTTGCCTGGGGCTCCATGGCCCAAAGGTACAACCTGCTCTCGGCAGTCCTTGTGTCCGTGGCTCTGGCCCTGATATATGTCCTGCTCATCGACCTGCGCGTCAGGCGCCCCATCGCAGTTTCTGTGTCTCTTGCCCTCGGTACCCTCGAGGCATTCTGGCTCCAGGCCACCACTGCCGAGGTGTACGCCCTGAACGGTCTCTTCACCGCGGTCCTTCTCCTGGTGGCGGTCAGGGGCAGGAGATACGGGCAGCGGAGTTTCCTCTTACTTGGGATCACAGGGGGGCTGGCCCTGTCACATCACCTCAGCATGGTCTACCCGCTGATCTGTGCCCTGGGGATACTGACTATCGGCTGGCGGATCCGGCCGACCTTAAAGACCCTTATGCTCACGATAGTCCTGGGCCTCGTCGGGCTGAGCGCCTGGCTTTACATCCCCATCAGGGCAAGTCTTGATCCCCCCCTGGCATGGGGCAGGACCGATACCCTTTCCGGATTCCTCTCCCACATAAGCGCCCAGGGCTACAGGTGGAGACTGAGGCAGTTTGCCCTGCTCGCGCGAAGCTCGGATTCGATTGAATTCATGGGTGTGATCGCCAGGCAGGCGGGGCTTCCCCTTGCCTTCCTGGCCGTCGCCGGTCTCGTCATGGGAGTGTGGAAGAAGCGCATCATTCTGGCATTCGCAGCTCTCGTGGCCCTGTTCGGGATTCACTATGCCATGTACAACATCCCCGACATAGATAGCCACATTTTCCCGGCCCTGATCGGCATGGGGGTCCTGGCCGGGTTCGGCATTGAGGGCATTGCCCGGCTGGCCGGCCGACCGTTCCGGAGAGGCGCGATGCTGGTTACTGTTTGCGCCTTTCTCATACTCGTTCCCAACCTGGCGCGGATCCGGCCGAGGGCCGATCAGTGGTTTGCCATCGACTATGCTCATGCCATCCAGGAAAGCGCCAGGAAGGCCTGCGGCGACAGCTGCATCGTGATTACCGGCGGCCACCTGTCCAGCTTCCCGCTGTTTTACGCCTCACTCGTCGAGGAGGGCGGCTTGCCCGTGTTCGATCTGACCGCCTCGGATCCATCTGTGCTGGGCGGTCTGAAGGGCACGGCCAACATAGAGGCCTTCATCGCCGAGGCCGCGAAGGTATATGGGCGGCCCCGCCTGGCGCTGCTGGGACCGCTGCCTCCCCGCTTGCTGGGAAGCACGCCCAGGATCTGCGGAATGGTCTATGTCCTCGATGACCCCCCCGGGGAATGCCCCTCACCTCTGGACTTCGAGATGCGCGGGGTGGATGAGGAT
>JAUXGG010000303.1 GCA_030622265.1 Candidatus Eiseniibacteriota bacterium | reverse complement strand
GCCGCCGTGAGGAGTACACCGATCAAGGTGAGGATTGCCCCGAGCGCGAGGCTCCCCGGGCGGAACACCATCTCGACCGTGTGCTTTCCCTTGTCGACCTTGATTGCCCTCATCCCGATGTCGGTTCGCTCGATCTCGGCCCGCCGGCCGTCCACGGTAGCCTTCCAGCCCGGGTAGTAGCTGTCCTGGAAGAGGAGCAAGCAGTTCCTTTCGGCGGCGACTTCGATCACCACTCTCTCGGGCTCATAGGTCTTTATCACCGAGCGTCCGCACCTCAGATCCCCTCCCACCTCGTTGAAACGGCCGAACCAGAGCACCTCCCCGCCGTCCTTGTTCACATACTCCACCGCGCTACGGTCGATGCAGACACCCTTCTCAATGGCCGAGAAACTCTCGTAGATGTACATGTCGGTGTCCCAGATCAGCTCATAATCAGGGTATCCCTGTCCTACGTGTACCACCCTGGCATGCTCCAGCACGAACGCCGAATCCGAGGTCACCGCAATCCTGTCTCCGTCCCTTTCTCTTACATCAATTGTCACTTCCCTGGCAGGCATGTGCGACGGGAAGGCGATCCAGCGAATTCTCTCGAGATCCTCCTTGAGCCCTATCCCGAGGGGTATCTCCGGCGAGTCGCTCCGCAGCCTGATCTTGATGAACTCCGCCCCACTACTGATATCGATCTCATAATCTCCCGAGAGACCGCTCCCCCCGCAATCGCTGAGAACAAGATCAAGGCCGCTCCAACCCGCATCCTCCGGTACCGCACCACGGGAGCCCCGCATGGACATTCCCATTTGCATGCGCACATGTCCGCTGCTCACCGATGAGACATCAAGAGAGAAAGAATGCCATATGTCCCTGTCGTTCTTAAGATCGAATAGCCTCCGGAACGTTACTTCCCTGTCGCCTCCCACCCAGATGAGCCAGAACTCCACTGTGTCCCCCGGGGCGCGCGCATCCGAGTCAAAACCGATTGAAAAATCAAGGTACCTGACCCGCGGGATATCCATGGTGAGATTCATGGTCTGGCCCAGTCCATGAAGCAAGGCCATTCGCGTCTCGCCACCATGATCAAGAAGTTTCACTGGCGCACCCCGGCCCGCCCTTCCTGCGATGATGCGCAGCGGCATTGAAGCCGGCGCCGGAATACCTCCGCTGCTGCCTACACCATAGCGCCCGGCAGCGAAATCGGTTGCGATGATCTGTTGCCTTGGAAGAGGAGCCTGCCGGTCAAGCCGGGGGATGGGTATGCTGGGTGAGCCGAGCGCGTCCGTGATGTCCGTATAGGCCATCGGCCGTATCGTGCTCGCACCCATCATGGAAGGCAAGCCGAACACCTGGTTGGTATTGGGGGGCAAGGCCTTAAGGTCCTCGCCCTCGTACTTAATATGAAAGAGTCTCCACTTGTGCCCGCTGTCGAGGACCTCCTCGAGCAACTTGATTCCCCGGGTCTTGAAGAAATCCTGGGAGACCTGGCTGACGAAGTAGGTTCTCGCCGTGGAGCCCGCATCGAGGACCACCACGGCGACGAAGACAATCCCGAGAACGGCGCGCACGCTCTTCCTGCTCTTGCCGAGAGATGCGTAGATGAGGAGGAGCGAGCCGCTCAGGGCCACAAGCAACAGCCCTCGCTTTATCTGGCGATGTTCATACTCAAGCCACCCGGCGCCCCCTGTCTCTACCCATTCCTTTATCTGGCCCGATCGCTCCTGCGCGTGCGTGGTAAGCCAGGCCTTGGCCGGAAGCGCCTCCACCTTGGCCCGGAAGCTCTCAAGGAAGGAGTCCCCGGAAAGAATGATGCCCAGTCCCACTACAAGCACCACCGCCACTGCAGCTCCCACCGCGAAGAGAAAGCGCTTCCTCGTGGGGGCGTCAAGTCCGGCACCGAGCTTTGCATCGCGCATTGCATCGAGCCGGGCGGATATCATTGAGAAGCCGATGCCCGCCAGGGCACAGAGCGCGAAGCAGCCCAGCACAGACACGCGTGCCACCCTTGAAGCCCTTAGCGGCGGCAGCAGCATGTATCCTACCGTTATGAGGTGCGGACTCGTTGCGATCCCGATGCTTAAGGCAGTCAGGATCAGAAAAGCCCTGATCCGCTTCTCCCTGCCGGCAAACGCGATGCTGCCCACGGCGGCCAGCAGAATCCCCAGCCCGCCGTAGAGAGCGAAATCGGGGTTATAGGTATGGACGGTCTCCCTTGTCAGATCGGCCCAGTCGGTTCCCTCGACGGGGTTCCCGAAGAGGTTTGGAAAGAAGCTCCTGAGAAGAAGTAGCGGCGGGGTTATGTACACGGTTCTCATCTTGTCGAGTTCGACTTCGAGGCCGGTCGAGTTCCTCGTGAGCTCCGCAAAGGGGACGAGCTGCACCGATACCAGGAGGATTGCAAGAAGTCCTGCAATGACAATGATCCGCGTATTCTTAAATGTGCTCCCCCGGCGCGCCGCCCGCTCAACATCGAGACCGATATAGAGCGCATAGACAGCGAGCCCCCCAACACCGAACATCAACACCTGGGGAAATCCCGCGAGGTAGCCCATCGCCAGGGTGCCCGTCAAGAGAAGTGTTCCCTTCCACTCATTCCTCCTGGCAAGCTCGAAGGCGTAGAAGAACCACGGAATCCAGGCAGCCGTCGCGATGAAGGTGGGATGGCCCAGACGCACATAGAAGAACGATGACAGTGGATATGTCAGGGCACCTAAGAGCGAACCCATTACCGAGACGCTTATGGATCGCAGGAACAGGTACATCCCGATCATCGCGATCAGGAAGTGAATAGCCACATCCAGCCCCATCGCCGTCACCGGGTCCAGGAGGATCAGGAAAAGCTCAACTGGATAAAGCACCCGGGTCTGGGGATCGGCGAAGAAAGGCATGCCGAAAAGGATCTCCGGATTCCAGAGCGGAAAACGGCCGTCCCGAACAGCCTGATGAAGATGGAGCTTCCTCGGGTAGTAGGTGAAGAGCGCGTCGGTCCTGTAGGTCTTATGATCGAGGTCGCCTTCCTTGGCATAATGGAGCCAGGGCTCATAATGATACTGGTTGGCATCCAGGAAGACCCTGGGACCAAACAAGACGTCCCCGAAGAAGAGCACGACCACCAGAAGCAGGATACCTATTATGAGGAGTGACTTCATGATTTGCCGGGCCCCGGCTGCATTGCGGACCTCCGCATTGCAAACCTCTATCCTTGACGCACCTGACCTTACTCCCATCAGTCGATATCACGGTTGTGGGCAGTTGCCAAGCGATAAATGCCGGCGCTGAGGCTCGTACAAGCACTCCGACCGCATTTGACAAATGCGCCAAATCTGTGGTAATATATCTATGTTATGCAGAAGCTGCCGGCTTCACACTGATTATGTGGACATCGTGCAGGGGATAAGTTCATGCTGGGTGCAAGATGCCTTTGCTTGGTGGGACTTGTTGGCACAGCCATCCTTCTTACCTCCTTTGGCTTGTATGCCGCTCCCCGGGTGAATGTGATGCCGGAT
>JAUXGG010000065.1 GCA_030622265.1 Candidatus Eiseniibacteriota bacterium | reverse complement strand
TCGTCTCCATCCCTGGGCTCGATCTTGAAGTTCCCGTAGGTAAACGTTACAGGTCCGCTGACGTCGTATGACGAGCCGAGGACAGGCTCGAAGCTGTACCCCATCTCCCCTACTCCGCACATCCCGCTCCCATCGTCTATCTCCCATTCCCCGAGACCCGCGTCGGGATTTGTGCAGACGGCGCTTTCGACCTTCGCAAGCACGCCTTCATAGTCTTCCGACGCGGCATTGGCTGTCGAAACGATGGCAACCTCTGGCAGACTTACCCCCGAGGAGTCAATCACCACCAGCGCATCCACCAGCAGCGTGTTTCCTGCATGGCCGTCGCCGCCGTTCTCTGTCACCACGGCTCGAACACCAACCGAATCACCCACAGCCGGAGTGGCATCGCTCTCCACCCAGATACCGTTCCATGCACCACTTCCATCCTGCATCGTAAAATGGGAACCGTACTGCGCGGTTACAACACCGTGAGCGACGACGGTGTTCCCATCGTATGGGGACGACGGCATTTCACCTTGGATATCGCGAATGGTGAGCACATAAGGTATGGAATAGATCTGAAGTGCAGAAACGCCTGTGCCTGCGGAGTCATTGGTGGCCTGGATCTCAAACGAGACCGTCGTGCCCTCGGGCTGTCCGGGTATGAGCGTGTCCGTCACATACGTGTTGCCCGAAACCAATGACATGGCAATCTCGTTCGGAAGAGGCGACGGTGTCGTCCCCCAGAAAAGCGCCACCGAGGTTATGGTTGCGACAGAATCGGTGACATCGGCATAGATGTTCACGTCGACCCCGGAATCGGGAAGCGCGGGGTCCGTGACAATGTTTGAGATAGATGGTGCAGGTGGTGGAGGTTCTGCATAGTGCACGCCCGGACTGCCATCGGTTGGATAATTCGCCGGCGTCGGAGTCCATTCAGAAGGAGTGTAGAACGTGCTTGGGACCGTGACGCCGTAATTACGAACATAATCGTCGTTCTCGAATCTGGTTGCATCGACTACAGCGAAGTCGATTGTGACATCATCTGAGTCGAGCAACTTGGCCCCGTCGCCGATCTTCCCATTCCAATCGCCATTGCTGGAGGACCAGGCCTCCTCGGGAAAATCCACTTGAAAAGCTATCGTCGTGGTCTGATCTCCTGCGACAAGAGCTTCCCCGGGATTGATCATGCCCGAGAGGTTCCACGCAAATATGTCGGCCGTATTGCCCACTGCAACCAGTGACCAACCCGTAAGATCAACCGCAGCGCTGCCCGAATTGTAGATCTCGATGAATCTGTCGGTATTGTAGTTGTACCGGGGATCACACATCTCTGAGATCAGAATGTTTGCCTGTGCAGATGAGGCGATGAGTCCCAATAGAACGAAACTCGAAACTACCTGTAGAATCGGGGGCAATCTCATGCTGACCCTCCCGCCTTTCAGCAATTGTAATTACGCACACCCGTCAGCGGCACCGTTGACACGGAGGCCCTGCCACCCCACGAGATGGCATCACGCAGATTCTGGGTGAATCTCGTTCTGACGTTTCGCGAACACACTCTATGGTACCATATGCTGGTGCATTCCTCAACAGGAATGGGGCTTGGGTGGTGTCCCTCCGTATGCTGAGTTGGAACTCCATCATGGAATGGCTCAGCCAGATGGATCTGCTGAGGAAGGCCCCGGGGGCAACAGCGGCCGCACAGGCTTGCAATCCATGGTGAATCAACAGATTGCTGGTGTGTCTCGCGATTCCCTATAGTGCCTGTCTTTCTTGGAACCCAATAGGAGCATGCGCGAGGAAGTCCTCGAGAGGGCTTACTGCCGGTATAGCGACTTAATGACACCCCAGGTTGTTGTTTCGACTCGCGAGGGTCCACAACTGCAACCCTCTCCCCAAGCACCCAGAAGGCCGCAATCATACCCGGCAGGATGATTGCCCGGCAGGCAGGGAGACTCATCGCAGAGGCGGAAGTCAGCATCGGCAGCATTGCAGAATGAAGGGCAGGCCGAGAAATTCCCATTCACTCCCAGCTGGTCCGCTATGCATCCCGTCCAGTCGCCCTCAGCATTGCCATAGAGGTCACAGCACATTAGAGTTGGAAAGTTATTCTCGTCCGTGCACAGAACCGCACTTCCCTGATCAGAAAAGGCGATTATGGTGTTCTCGATTAATGGCGAGCCCTCGAAGTAGCAGTAGATCTGGGCACCACCATCCTCAGCCGGGTTAGCGTAGAACGTGCAATGCATAATCCTGGGGGACCCACTAGAACACCAGATAGTGCCTCCCAACGAGGAGCTGTTTCCGGTGAAGGTGCATCCTGAAAGAGTCGCGGCTACTCCGTCCAAGAACAAAGTGCCGCCGTCACCGCCAACGTTATTTGAGAATACACAATCTGTGAAAGCGGGGGAGCCTCCTTGGCAGAAGGCGGCCGCCCCCGCGGAGGCCATATTGTCAGAGAATGCACAATTGATGAAATGCTCTGATCCATCCGTGCTGAACACTGCACCACCTCGACCGGGTGGGGGGAGGGGGGCATAACCATGGGTCAGTGTAAATCCCTTGATGATGGTTGCGCTGTTGCACCCGTGGCAAAAGAGGACGCGGCCGGCCCCCTGGGCATCGATCACAGCACAGTCTGCCTGGTCCGTCTCGCTCGAGACGACAATCCCCGATTTCACTGCAATGTCCGACTCAAAGTATGTGCCGCAACCCACAAGGACGGTATCGCCCGCAGAGGCCGAATCGATCCCGGCTTGGATACTGGGTGCATCTGCCAGCCCATCGGATGTGACATACCAAGTGCGGGCGGAAACCAGATGGGGAATCAGCACCAACACGATTACGATCAACAGCCGTCTCATATCTCACCTATAGATCGACTTGATGGCACCCCAGCTCGAAGGCTCACTGAGGCTCGGCCCACAGACACAACCCTGGCCCCAGCCCCCTATGAGCCCGCAGTCGTAACCAACTGGATGGTTGCCAGGCAAACAGGGAGATTCATCACAGAGCCGGAAATCGCCTGCACCAACATCACAGAACGAAGGGCAGGCGGAGAAATTGCCGTTCACTCCATTCTGGTCAGATATACATCCAACCCAGTCTCCTCCGGCATTGCCGTAGATGTCACAGCACATAAGAGATGGACAGTCACCGAACCAGTAGAATGGCTCTGGCCCATCGTTCGAGGCAATGATAAGCCTCTCGAAAACGGGTGACCCCTCGCCGTGAATGGCGCTCCCAGCATCATCGGCACGATTTCCGTAGAACGTGCAATTCCTCACGACCGGAGCTGACACGTGACCCTGGATCCTCATGCCTCCTCCCCACATCCCGCACCAGTTGAAACAGAATGTGCAATTGCTGACGGAAGGAGACGATTCATAGCAGTAGAGACCCCCAGCACCGTAAAGGGATCTATTCTCTGAGAAGACCACCCCGGTGAGGATTGCGTCAGCTCCGCAGACAAGAGAAAGCCCCTGACCGAAGTTGTCATGGAAAACCACATCTGTGAGGACGGGAGCGCCACCTCCGCACAACATGCCGCCACCGCTATTGCCCTGGATTGTGACGTCGGTAAGATCTGGGGATGACCCTACGGAGTATATGCCACCGGAATCGTTATCTTCGAACACGACTTCGACTAGGCTCGGTCGTGAACCCGCACCACACCACATGCCACCGCCGCTAGGTTCGGCCGAGCAGTTGCTCACGACTGCGTTGCGAATCGTTGGGGAAGAAGCGTCACACCAGATACCTCCCCCACCGCTGTCAGCATACATGCAGATGTAAAGACCATTGACTATCGTCACGCCTTCCAAGACGGATTCATCTGTTTCTCCCGAATCGAAGATGAAACCTCGGCCTTCATGCTCGCAGTCTATGATGCAGAGGTCTGGATCGCCGCTCTCCGAAACGAGGACGATCGGCTTTCCATCAAAGGTTATGTCCCGATTCCCTGCACCAGAGTATGTTCCGTCTGCAAGTAGAACCGTATCAGCTGCAGCAGCGGAATCGATTCCTGCCTGTATCGTCGGAGCATCACCGGTTCCATCGGGAGTAATGTGCCAAGTCCCAGCACAGACTTCCGGCACTGTGACAAGCATCCCACTGCATAAGAGCACCGTCAGGAACTTCATAGTCTCGCACTCCTCCTGCCTAACTATAACACAGAAAGGACCCGAGTTCAATCGCTGACCGAAGAAGGTAGAATGCCCTTCCAACAGAGATCTTGAATTGGTGTCCCCGACGGGATTTGAACCCGTGTCGCCGCCGTGAAAGGGCGGTGTCCTGAACCAGGCTAGACGACGGGGACACCAGATGGTGTGCCTGTATTCTACTTGCTTTTTACTTGCCTTTGAAGTCGGGCTTGCGCTTCTCGGTGAAGGCCTTAACGCCCTCACGAACATCCTTGGATCCAAACACCAACCCGAAGAGATCCGCCTCAAGAGCGAGCCCATCGTCCAGGCTCATGTTGAGGCCGCGATCCACGGCTTCGAGACAGTACTTTACTGCTAATGGACCGCGCTTCGCAATAGTCTTCGCCATCTTTTCACATACGGCCATGAGCTCCGCCTGCGGGACGACCTTGTTGACAAGCCCGATCCTCTCGGCTGTCGCGGCATCAATGGGCTTGGCAGAGAGTATGAGCTCATAGGCTCTCCCCTTCCCCACCAGCCGCGGAAGCCGCTGGGTACCGCCATAACCGGGAATGAGACCCAGGTTGACCTCGGGCTGACCCAGACTGGCATTGTCCGATGCGATCCGCATGGTGCAGGCCATGGCTATCTCGCAGCCGCCGTCCAGGGCATAGCCGTTTACGGCGGCAATCACGGGTTTTCCCAGTCGCTCGATCAGATTGAGGAGCTTCTGGCCGCGCATCGCATAGTCCCGCGCTCCATCGGGTTTAAGCCTGGCGAACTCAGGAATATCGGCACCCGCCACGAAGGACTTCTCACCGCTGCCGGTTAGGATCACCACGCCGACCTTCTTATCCTTGGCCATTTTCTCGAAAGCGTCCGTGAGCTCCTTGACCGTCTTGATGCTCAGGGCATTTAAGACCTTGGGCCGGTTTATGGTTACGTAACCTATCCCGTCTTTCTTCTCGACGAGGATGTTCTCATACACCATATTTCACCTCCGAAGAACCTATAGCAACCTGGTCTCAACCGATTCCTGATACTCCTTGGCTTCCTCCTGGCCTCTTAAGACCCTCAAGCCCCCCATGGCAAGAGCCTTCATCTCATCCTGCCCGGGGTAAACCTGGATGGGCGCAATGAAACCGCACCGCTCCCTGATCCAGTTGGTGAGCATTTCGCTCCCGGCAAGGCCGCCGGTGAGCACTATGGCATCCACCTCGCCCTTGAGCGCGGTGGCCATGGCTCCAATCTCCTTGGCGATCTGGTATGCCATGGCCTCATAAACCTGCCGGGCTCCCTCGTCCCCGGCCTCAACCCTCTCCTCCACCTCCTTGGCGGAGTTGGTACCCAGGTAGGAGACCAGCCCAGCACGGCCGATCAGGGAGCGCTTGGATTCCTCCCGCGTAAGATTGTTATCAAAGATATAGTCAATGAGACCCAGCGTCGGGATTCCACCTGCCCGCTCGGGTGAGAACGGTCCCCCGCTATTAGCATCGTTGGCATCGATCATCATGCCCTTCTTCATGGGCACTACCGATATGCCGCCGCCAAGGTGGGCAACTATGAGATTCGCGTCCTCCAACTTCTTGCCCATGTCCTTGACCGCCAGCCTGGCAGTGGCCTTGATGTTAAGGGCATGGAGAAGACTCCTTCGCGGAATGTCCTTGCGCCCCGAGAGCCTGGCCAGGGGCTCAAACTCATCCACGCTGGGCGGATCCAACATGAAAGCCGGGATTCCCAGGTCCCAGGCGATACCGAAGGCCAGGACCGGCCCCAGGTTGGCGGCATGCTGGCCCTGGAAGCCTTCCCTTCCATCCTGGATCATGAGTTCGTTTACGGTATAAGTGCCGCTCACCACGGGCCTCAGGAGTCCGCCTCTTCCCACGACGGCGGAGAGGGTATCGATCTCGATCCCCTCCATCTGCAAGGTCTCGGTGATCATCCGTTTCCGGAACTCATACTGGTCCCAGACTCTGTCGAACTCGGACAGGTCGAGTTCCGAGTGCTGTATGTTGTTCTCCAGGATGGGGTTCTCGTCGTCGAAGATGGCGATTTTGGTGGATGTTGAACCCGGATTTATGGCCAGGATCCTGTGTTCGCCCTTCTTCTCAGTCATGAGCTTCTCTCACTACAGTCCTATCTCGGGTGGGTGGGTAAGAATGGTGCGCACCCTCCCCACGTTCTCGATTCGCTCGATGGCTATCTTGCGCGCAGCCCTGTAGGGCGGGATGTTCTCCCTGCCTGCCCGCTCCAGGACCCGCACCATGGCATCGTAGATCTCCTCCGCGCGCTCAAGGCTTGCCTCCGGGGCCACGGGTCTCATCCTGTCCGCACTCTGGAAAAGCTCGCCGGCGCTGATCACGAAGTCCGGGGCATAGAGAATGCCTTTCTCAAAGAGGAGGTCACCGATGTGGTCCGACTCGAGCACATCATAGGCGCCGCCCGCGATGATCCTGCACCTGAGCTTCTCAAAGGTCTCTTGGTTTATGACTCCGCCCAGGGCGCAGGGGGAAAAGATGTCACAGTCGCAATCGAAGATGCGATCGGGCCTTTTGATCTCCGCATCGGGTATCTCGTCCTGGACCCGTTTCATGGCATCATAGACTATGTCTGAGATGATGAGTTTGGCCCCTTCTTCCGCAAGCAGCCGCGCCAGGTGGGTGCCCACATCCCCGACTCCCTGGATAACCACGCGCCTGTCCTTGACCGAGGATACGCCGAAGACCATCTTGCAGCAGGCTCTCATGCCCCAGAGGACACCCTGGGCGGTGACCTTGGCACCGTCCCCCCCTCCGGCGCTCTCGGCGACGAAGGGAGCCACATGAGCGGTTTCACGCCTTATGTAACAAAGGTCGCGCTCATCGGTGCCTAAGTCGGCATAGGTCACGAACCTGCCGTTCAGGCCCTCGATGAAGCGACCGAAGGCGCGGAAGTAGGCTTCACTCTTGTCTTTTAGAGGATCGCCCCAGAGGACGGCTTTTCCGCCCCCGGTGTCGCAGTCGGCCACGGCGGCCTGATAGGTCATGCTCCGCGAGAGCCTGAGCGCATCCTTTATGGCCTCGACCTCGTCGGTGTAGTTCCACATGCGGGTTCCGCCCAGGGCCGGACCGAGGGTTGTATCGTGTATGGCTATGATGGCACAAAGCCTCGTGGTCTGGTCATTGCAGAAGACCAGTCCCTCGTGGCCATGCTTCTCCATCAGCTCAAAGACCGACAAAAGGAACCTCCAGGCAGTCAATCGTCTCGCTGCAATCACATACATTGCGGCAAACGCCTGCTGATGCAGAAGCGCATACCGCAGATGCGTATTGTCAGTGTGTATTGTCAACGTGTATTGCCGCGTCAGGTTTAGCATAGAGCTCCGGCTTTGTCAAACCCTTCCCGTGCGGGCCGCTGCGGATACCGGCTCGGTAACTGCGCGGCCCCTGGCGTACAGCCTCATGAGGCATAGAAAGCGTTTGACTACCGCGGATTCTTAGGCC
>JAUXGG010000088.1 GCA_030622265.1 Candidatus Eiseniibacteriota bacterium | reverse complement strand
GTCGGGGCTCCGGCCGATGACACTCTGCGCGACATGTGGCTGGAACGTCTCTGGCACGCGGTGGAAGACGACGAGATGCCCTATATCGAGATGCTTACCGGCCATTGGGGCGAACTGTGCGCCACGCCCGAGCGGGCCTCGCGATGGGCGGATGAGTTCATGGACGTGGTGCGGATGGTCTGGAGTCCCAAGCGAGCGCCGGGCAGCTATTTCAAGGGGACGGACGCCTGTCTGGGTGCCCTGTTCAAGGCCGGACGCTATGGCGAGATCATGGAGCTGCTTGAGCTCGCACCTCACAAGTTTTGGGACGAGCGGACGTGGGGTGTGAAAGCCCTTATGGCCATGGGCAAGAGAGCCGAAGCACTTCGTTTTGCCGAGGATTCCCGTGGACCGTATGAAAACCCCATTGCCATCGCGCAGGCCTGCGAAGAGATACTGCTGGCAAGCGGGATGGCCGAGGAAGCCTATGGCCGCTATGGCATCACGGCCAATCGAAAGTCTACCTACCTGGCGACATTCAGGGCCATTGCCGGGAAATACCCGGACAAGCAAGCGGCCGATATCCTCGGTGATCTTGTTGCCAGTACTCCGGGTGCCGAAGGCAAGTGGTTCGCGGCCGCCAAATCGGTGGGTCTCTATGGCGAGGCAATCGAACTGGCCAATCGCTCGCCCTGCGATCCAAGGACGCTCACGCGGGCGGCACGGGACATGGAAACCGAAGAGCCGCGATTTGCCCTCGAGGCCGGCATGGTGGCGATCAGGTGGCTGGTTGAGGGTTACGGCTATGATATCACCAGCCTGGACGTATGGGCGGCCTATGAGCACACCATGAAAGCCGCCGGGAACGCGGGATATGAGGATGAGACCCTTAAGCGTATCCGCGAACTGGTGGTGAGCGAAACTTTCGGCGAGCGTTTCGTCAGCAAGATCCTCGGCCGGGAGCTTGGGCTGAGCTGAATGGAAGGAGAAGGCCGCACTGAAGGCGAATGTGTGAGACACCGGTCGATGGAATTCCAGGCGTATGGAGTCAGTTAAATCTTCCTCAGCACCTCCAGCATTTCAGAGGAGAACACCTCGAAATAGTCCGCTCCTTGATGTAGCCGGTCGTCAGAGAAGGAAAGATCCACCGACCTTGCGAGGGCTCGCGCATCGGGGAGTATGTCCCGGAAGAATGAGGACAGCACGTACTTGTCGCTTGAAAACGGCTCAGCGTCGTTCATTGCAAGGATTCTACTCAGCAATACGAAGGCACTGCCCCAGTTTGTATAGCGAGGCAGAAGGGAAAAGGGTAGAATCGCTTTTAGTTTGCTCGTGTTTGACAGCTGGTAGGTCCTGCCTTCTGCTTTCTCGACTAATCCAGCCTTAGTCCACCTCTCGAGTATTCTGTAGACGATTTTCTGGTCAAAGCCAATCTCCTTTGCGATGTTGCTCGAGTTGCCCTGCTTCTGAAGAAGGAGATAGAGGAAGACCTCTGCCCTTGCATTTATCCCAAAGACCCCCCTGAAATAGAGCTGGAGAAGACAGGGATGCCGGAGGTTTGGCTCGACGGCAGCCCCCTTTCTGCGAGCCATCTGGAATATCTCCTTGTATGCAAGAAGCACGCTGTCTGTCGATGCGATTCCTTCTGCACCCGGGGAGGCATCGTCTTCCTCAATTGGTTTCAAGGCCGGTTTCAAACACTGCAGGAACAAAGAAAATACCTCGCGTGTAACGAGAACTCTGTCTGGCGGTTTTCTCATGATCATGTACTGGCGGGCAATTCTATTGATTCTGGACAGGTTCACCCATTGCCTGTTCTTCATCGTCCATTCCATGGCGACTGTGAGGAGCCTTTTGTCCGTTCTTCCCAGATTGAGAGTGGAGAGCATCAATGCTTCGAGATCAATTGCTGTGTTTCTTTCATGTCCGAGTTGGGAGGCTATTCCCAGAGTCGTCCACTGCTGCCAATGAATGTCCAGCAGTTTCTCTCGGAATTCCTTTCTAAATGTCTCGAGCGATGTCATTGTATCCCTTCTTCCTGAGGAAATCGCTGAGTAGCAACCGGAAACCGTCGGAGACATCCTGGGTCAACACCCATTTCGCTGCAGTCTGCATCTCGCTTGCGGTGGGATTCAGGTCAAAAAGATCATCCACATGGTACCCGCCACGGTCGATTGCAGCGTAAATCTTGAAGTGGATTTGATCGAACCGGCTGATATAGTGGATGGTGAGATACGGGCCGTAACCATTCCTCTCCAGACGCTCCTCGAATCCTGCTGGCAGTCCTGATTCCAGTTGGGCTTCCGGACCCGTATTGATCCAATCAGCAGGAAGATTGAAGTCTCTCTGGACTTTCTTTGCAGCAGCCTGGAACCAGTCGGGAAATGTTCCTATCTTCTCGATATGAACAATGCCTGCGAGTTCAACGTAACGGCCGAGCACGTTGACATCCCGGGTGGTTCTCGAGGCCAGGCCAAGTGCAAACAAGGCCGTTCCCCCGCACACGACCAGGTCGATGGGAGATCCACCCTGGAGCGGGATTTGCCTGTCGAGAGCAGTAAGGATATCATTCAAATTCTCTTGAGTAATCATATCATGAGAATATTATAGCCTAACCACAAGGCTGTCAAGTCCTATTTCTTACCGATGTTCAGATGTTGGAGCATTGCTGTGACCATTTTACGATCTATCTCATTTTGGTCGGAGTGGTGGGTGGGGGTTCTCGTGAGCGCCGGAGCATTTGCCGGGGACCGGGCAGGATTCAGGGGTTGGCAGGCGTCACCTGCCACAGAGCGTAGACATCGTTCTCATAGATCAATTCGAAACCAGTGTCCGACTCCATCAGGGTCTTTGCCAGGTGCTGAGTGTGCTCCAAGAGGATATACCTGACCTGGTTACGGGCGAGTATCTCTCTTAGCATCCTGTCGATGCGCTCTTTGTCCATAAGTTCGTCAAGCAACTCTCTGTCGACGGGTCCGTACTCCCTGAAGTTCACCGGATACGCATCGGGCAGGAATCCGCCTATCATACGGCCCACGGTCTCAGGCGCCAGGATCACGCCCTGGGGTGATGGCTGGGTGCTGAGGTACCGGAAGGCGTCCACTGCCTGGGCGGAAGGCCGGTTGCGTTTGCGCGATCGGCAGAGCGAGCTTGTGTAGTTTCGAGGATCACCCCTCGCCAGGGCAAGAGCGATCCCGAGTATGATAAGCCAGGTCACGACCGGCCGGACCTTTGGCCGGGTGATAAAGAAGGCGATCACAAGCCCCCAGGGAAGAACCCAGACCAGGCGGAAGAACAACCTCCAGGTCATCACCCCGGCAACCGGGGCCGCTCCCACGGGTGTGTAAAGCAGAAAGAGAGTCAGGAAGGTGACACCCATGAGAAACCTGGCGGTCTGAGACTTCCTTCGCCAGAAGAGGAGCGCGAAACTCAGGACAAAGCCCAGTATGGCAAGAGGGTATCGGGTGACAAACAGTGGGTGGAGTATCCTGAAGCCTTCTCGCCATATCCAGACAGTGGGATGGACTGTCTCCGTCACCGGTCGCAGGGCATTGCCCGGAAGGTATACACCGGACATGTTCTCCAGGAGCGGAACGGGTTCAGGTGTCGGGGCCACAATAACCGTCATGGCAGCCCCGCGTCCGAGCAAGAGAAGAAGTCCGGCCAGTGCAATGGGAAGGAGCAGGAACGTGAGGCTCGCGGCTTGCATGCGCTTCCGCGCCTGTACCTCTCCCCATGCCCGTGCATCCTTCTTTGAGTGCAGCCATTCGATCACCGCGAAGGGCACGATGAACAGGCCGCACCAGACTGGTCCCAGGCCATGCACCAGGAGCGATGTGGCAACCGCCCCGCAGAAGAGGAAATACGCATTCCTCGGGATCGCCGTCCTGACTCGATTGGCGTCCTCAACGCCAACATTTTCAGTCATTCCTGAGATGAGCCTCACCCCAAGGGCCACGGCCACCGGGACGATTACAAAGCACGAGACCATCTTGTCCTGGGCGATCCGGCAGAAGACAGCGCAGCCGGAACTCTTATACGGGAAGGCGCTCGAGAGGAAGAAGAGAACCTGGAGTGAACAGGCCGCAAGCGCCGCACCGCGAGACCGGAAGAGCTGTCTTGAAAGCATGTAGAAGGCAAGCACCACGAATGGCACCAGCAAGAGAGGAAGATAGACCTGGTGACAGGTTATGGGGTCAACACCTGAGACCTTGGAGAGAAGCGCTTCTAAGGCCCACCAGCCTCCTCCGAACCATATCCGGGCAGCAACGGGCTCTGCCATTCCGAAGATCCCGTTTTCCAGCCCGAGAGGTTTGTTGGTCACATAGTCCCGAATGTAGGCCAGGTAGTACCAGTCGTCGTAGTCTCTCTGGGTAATAAGCGTGATGAGCCCCGAGCCGATGGCGATCGAGGCAAGCCCGATGTAGATTGCCACACCGGCTCGCTCGGGAGCGGTCTCGCGCGCCGCGAGGCCGGACGGAAGATCACTCTGCCCGCGCCTTGCTTTCAACAACATCAGGACGACGAGAACCGCATACGCGGATACGAGGATCGTGACCACGTCATTCAGGCGAAGTTTGAAGATGTGCCCGGCGAATCCAACGAGGGTGATGACACCGGTTCCCATGACGAACCAGAGCGCAAGTCTCTCGGGCGGACTCAGGCGCTCATGGGCCGAAACGCGCGTGATGCTTGGGCCGCGCGCTATGCCCGAGCCACCCGCTACGCCTGAATCACGGGCACCGCTTGAGCCGCCCGCGAGTTCGGTCACCGCAAAGCCGGGAAAGAGGATGATTGTGAGTGCGCTTACCAGGAAGGCGACGAGAGGAGGCAGGAGACTCACTGTCCCTGAGAGGGCCAGGACTGCCAGAATCCCCAGGATGAGACCTGCTCGATACATGGTCACCCGGATGCTTGCGGCTCGGTGCCGGCATGGTTTGAGTCTTGTTACGTTCCGGCGGTCGGTCGTTCCGGCGGCGGATAGTGCCGCCACCGCGCTTCGGTCTGAGGCGTTAGTACCATATCGGACGCAGCAATTCAAGGTCAACCGGTCATGCCGTTCCTTGTTTCCCTGGGAAGCGCTGGATCACGGATGTGTTTGAACTAGCAATGTCTCTTGGTCTACAATACCTATGCTATTGGAGCTATGTGAGTGGGGGAGACGACCCGGAATCACAGGGGAGATCTCAAAATAATGTCATCCAGTGTTTACCTTCGTTCATTGTCAGCCGCGATGCTCTGCCTGACGGTGTGGCCCCTCGCGATTCTCGCTTCCCGCGGTGATTCGATACCGGCCATCTAGGATTCCCTGACCGCGGCCTATGAGGTACCTGACGTCGAGAGGATAAGCGAGAGACTTTTCAGGTTAGGAAGAATCATCCTGGACAGCCATCAGAGATGTCTCTACATACCTGGCCATGTGAACATGTCGAAGGGTCTGGTGGAGCTTCTCGCGTGCGGGGAGAGAGGCAAGAAGCACGAGAGTGTTTTGGTTTTAGAGGCCGCTGCAGAGCACGTGCAGGTCGGGCTCCTGTTGCTGGGACTTGAACCTATCGGCGGGCTCCGTTACCAGGGTGATCCCCGTACGCCCCGGGGAGACTCTGTGTGGATATGGGTGGAGTGGAAGTCTGATGAGGACTACACCATGGTCCGCGGTGAGGACATGGTCCTCGACTACTCCACTGGTCGGTCCATGCAAGACACTCACTGGATATTCTCAGGATCGAGGGTGGTCGAGGGGAGATTCGCCGCCGGCATTGAGCAATCCATAGTGACTACTTTCCATGATCCTTTCACGATCATCGATAATCCTCTGCCGACAGGAGGGGATGATACGCTATACGGGGCCAATGAGAAGGTTGTGCCTGAGGTCGGTCATGCAGTCACACTCATAGTTAAAGCAGATCAGACCCGGCCAATCCACCTTCGCATGCTCGCGCGCCAGTTTGAAGGCAACGAATCAAGGAGTCCTGACAATGAGGCAATTGAAAGGTAGGCTCTTCCAAGAGGTCGCGGTACTATCTATTGTGCTTCTGTTGGGCGGGATCACCTTCGCCGCCGGATCAGACTCGCCCCACGGCATAATGGATGAGTCCATAGTAAATGAAGCTAAACACTCCGCGCAAATGGGACTCCACTACCTGGAGTCCCGACAGCAGGACGATGGGTCCTGGGATCACCATCCCGGTATGACTGCTCTCGCCGTGACCGCCTTTCTTCGGAACCCGGATCGGGTGACGGAGTGGGAGAACTCGGCCGTCAGAAAAGGAATCGGATTCATTCTCACCTGTGTCCGGCCCGATGGAGGCATCTACCTGGAAGAACTGTCGGCATACAACACGTCGACCTGCCTGGTGGCGCTGGTCGAGGCCGGCAATCCTGAATACGCTGAGTTCATAGAGCGTGCAAGGGAATATCTCATAGCCCTCCAGACGGATGAAAGTGGAGGGGTGGAGCCCGACAGTGTGTACTACGGCGGTATTGGCTATGGGGGAAGTGGGCGGCCGGATCTATCGAATCTGCAATGGTCTCTGGAGGCCTTGAGGAGATCAGAGGAGCATGCTCCACACAGCGAGATGTCCGGCAAACCCACCGATGATTCGACACCGCCGAGCCGGCCGCTTGAGACTGAGTGGGAGAGTGGCAGGGGCCTGTTCTGGGACAAGGCCATTCTGTTTCTTCAGCGGTGCCAGAACCTGAAGGAATACAATGATCAGGCTTGGAGCGGCGACGATGGAGGATTCGTCTATTATCCAGGGTATAGCCAGGCGGGAGGGACCACTTCATATGGCAGCATGACTTATGCCGGGATGAAAAGCCTGATATATGCCAATCTGGAGAAGGATGATCCCCGGGTGAAGGCGGCTTTTG